>NZ_JBQSXL010000034.1:0-29048 GCF_052378165.1 Halomonas sp. AOP30-A1-24 | reverse complement strand
AAGCGCCGCCGAAAAACTATCTGCCGTCTTATGCCTTTGGTCGGCAGGGATTTTAGCCGAAGTTTGACTTGCTATGCGGCAGCACGTTGAGGCAGCCTACTGTGGTTATATGAGAGAGCTGTTGGTCTTTATCGATCCAGGGCGGGTTGGCAGCGATGTTTAATAGTATGGCGGCTTACGGTAGAATTTAAACAGTTGACTATATACAGCTATCTGCAACCGCTATCAGAAGCATTCGTCATTTATTGTAATGAAGTGTTCTTTTAATTGAACTCAACCACAGTGGTTCCTTATGAAAAAAATAGAAGTGTCATTTATTACGATAAATTATAATTCTTCACAATATACAGCTGAGTTAATTAATAGCATTTTGTCGAATACTGATAGCGTATCTTACGAAATTATTGTTGTTGATAATGCCTCTGAAGATAAAGATTTTTTACGTCTGAAAGAGTTTCTGAAAGATAAAAATGACGTGACATTAATTAGAAATTCCATCAACAGTGGGTTCTCAAGTGGCAACATGCTAGGGGTAAATCATGCGAGTGGGCAGTATTACTTTTTTGTTAACAATGATTGCAAACTTTTAAATAATACGGCAGGCGTATTAAAGGAGTATCTGGATTCAAACGCAGCGGTGGCGTTGGCAACTGCTCAAATAGTAGATGCCAACAACAATTATTCATCTTCGCACAAACAGTTTCCCCATCTTTTAAAGCAGCTGTTTGGTAACAGCGTGCAAAGAAAATTTTCAAGGATTAAATTTCCAAGCAATCGTGTGACGTTAGATAAACCCACGCAGGTTGAAGTGGTTAGTGGCTCTTGCATGTTTTTTAATGCAGATGCTTTTTGCGATATTGGTGGTTTTGATACCGCCTTTTTTCTTTACTGTGAAGAAGAGGATATTGCCAAAAGAATTTGGGAATCTGATAGGAAAGTTTTTTTTATTCCTGAAGCACAGATATTTCATGAAGCGGGTGGTAGCACAGAGCAAGGATTTCGAATGCAACAAGAGTTTTATATTTCCTATTACCACTTGCTAAATAAACACTACAACCGCACCGGTCGGGTTCTACTTAAAATAGCATTATTCTTTAAGCTGTTTTTTAGAATGTTTAAGAAGAAAATGGGCGTCAGAATGTTTCTGTCTATGCTAAGTGGATTTCCGCAAAAAAACAGCTTGAGATACTCTCAAAAAATAAAGAAGCACCACGAAGAGGTCGTTTAGAAAACAGCAGGATGCTAATTAAAAAGATGCTAATTTTCACATGCGATTTGTGAAAGCTATGATGCTGTTACCCTGAAAAATTCTTAAGCTGAGAAATCCTCTTGCCAATTTCTGCTGTGTTGATTGTTAAAAATGAAGCGCACCATCTGCGCGAATGTCTTGATACGCTCACCTGGGCCGACGAAATTGTCGTGCTGGATGCGGGGAGCCAGGATGAAACCTGCGCGATTGCGCGCGAGTATACGGATAACGTAAGCGTTAATACGGATTGGCAGGGCTTTGGCGTACAGCGCCAGCGCGCCGAGGCACTGGCCAGCCACGAGTGGATATTGATGGTGGATGCCGATGAGCGCATTACGCCAGCGCTGCAAAAAAGCATTCAGGAGGCTGTGCAGGGGGGGCCAGCCGTTTTTAGTCTCGGGCGGCTTTCCTGGTGTTTCGGGCGGTTTATCCGCCACTCAGGCTGGTATCCGGACTGGGTCGCGCGTCTCTATCCCAAAGGGCAAGCATCCTATAATGCAGCGCTGGTACATGAAAAACTGGTGGTGCCCGATGGTCTAACGGTCAAACGCCTGTCTGGCGATTTGCTGCACTATACCTACCGTGATCTGCGCCATTATCTGGAAAAATCTGCCCACTATGCGCAGGCGTGGTCGGAGCAACGGGCCGCTCAGGGTAAAACGGCCACGCTGGCGAGCGGTTTCACACATGGGCTTGCCTGCTTTGTGAAGATGTATCTGCTAAAAGCGGGCTTTAAGGATGGCAAGCAGGGTTTCCTGCTAGCGCTTTTGTCAGCGCACTCTACGTTTAATAAATACGCTGACTTATGGATCCGCACACGGACATCACCCCCGCATAAACGCTGAAAGGAGAAACGTTGAAATTTGCTGAGCGGCAGCATCAATATCAATCGCCGACATGTCCTGCTGGTCAGCAGTGGCTGGAGGGCTAAAGGCCAGCCGCTTTTCAGCGCTGTTGCACGTTTGCCAGCGCAGTGGGGTGGCCGAGCGTTTAGCCGGGTAGAATCCTGCGGTGGCGATGTTCAAGCATCCAGCGATATGCAGCGGGCCGGTTGAGCCCGCAATCAGCATGTCGGCCTCGGCCAGCCGGTGGGCAAACTCAGCGACGTTGCTGCTCTCGGGTAGATGCCTGGCCGTGACGTCAGCGCTGGCAAGCCGGTCGATTAACGCTTGGGCAGGTGCCTCTTCTCCGGGGCCGGCGCTGATCAACCAATTAATAGGCGGCACTTCTTTCACCTGCTGGCCTATTTGAGCAATAAGCCCCGCGTACTGATCAATTGAAAGATTAACCGCCGAGCCACCGCTGCCTGGATGCACAACGATAGATACTTCGGCTGTCATATCCTCTGTCAGCGTTTGGCCCTGCATTTGTGTTCTGGGCAGTGGCCAAAAGGGCGGTTCGGGCAGTGCAGGCAGCTTAAGCGAAAGCCTGGATAACAGCTCGCACGCCAGGTCCACGTTGTACTGATATTCAGGCTTTGCCGATTGAGAGCGGCGCTGGCGAATGCGCACGTTGTAAAACAGTTGAGCCCACTTGGTCGCAGGAGCAACACGAAACGGTATACCTGCCCGCCAGCCTAGCCAGCCAATGCGTGGCGTTGAAAACAGGGTCAGCAGTGCATCAAACTGGGCGGATTTTACGCGCTTAAGCAGTGCTTTCTGGGCGTGTTTGTCAGCATGGCTACCAGGGTCGGTAATGACCTCATCCACCCAAGGGCACGCGTTGGCTAGCGGTGCAGTGTAAGCCGGTACCAGCACTGTAATATGCGGCGTAGGTGATGCGCTTTTTAGGCAGGCCAGCGCTGGCCAGGCCAGCATGAAATCACCAATTTTATCATTACGTACGACCAGCACTTTCTGCGCCATTTTGGGTGCCCCGTTAATTGCAGCCTGTATACTACAAGAGAATGAAGAGCTTGTTTAACAGTGCGTGGCGAAGTGAGGGATGCGATGGTAAATAAGGTGGTGCAACTTTGTCTGTCGAAGGGTAACGGCGGGATGGAGTTTTATGTTGACCGTATAACCGAGGATTTAAAAGCGGCCCAGATTGACGTCATCGGCATCTGCCTTGAGGGCACGCGGATTAATACTTATATGCAGCGTCATCAGATACCTTACTTGGCATTCAAAAGCAGTACTCAAGCGCTAAAGCACGTATTACGCATCCGCCGATGGTTGATGGAAGAGAACGTTCGCGTTATCCACTGCCATAAGTCGAGTGACCTGCGTTTAACCGCACTTTTAAAACTGGTTATGCCGAGTATTCGAGTGTTCTACACCGACCACATGGGCGGGCAGCGTCCCAAAAAAAGCCTCTACCACCGCTTCGCTTATGCCAATGTAGAGCGCGTCCTGTCGATTAGCCAGGCGACTCACCTTCGTAATATTCGCAATCTCCCGTTGCCCAGCGAAAGGGTTGTCTGCTTACCTCACGGTGTCGATATCAATACGTATCGCCCTTGCAATGATGAGCGTTTTATTCGCACCAAACGTGCAGAGTTAGGACTGCCTGAAGAGGCCGTTATTATCGGATTGCCTGGGCGCGTGACGCCTGGTAAAGGCCAGGATGTCTGGGTTAAAGCACTGCTGGAACTTGATCCTGCGTTGCCCTTTTATGCTGTGTCGATAGGCGGTACTGACGACGCGTCCGGGGGGGAAGAACGTTTCTATAGCGAGCTACAAGCGATGATTGCGGGCACGCCGCTTGAGAAAAGAATCAGCTTTCTAGGCCACCGCAGTGACCTGCCCGAAATCTTGCCTGCGCTGGATTTGGTATGTATCCCCTCGGAAAATGAAGCGTTTGGTTTGACCATTATTGAGTCGATGGCGTGCGCATTGCCGATTATTGGCTCCAACACGGGGTCGCTACCCGAACTGGTCGATGAAGCCTCTGGCGTGCTCGTGGGCCCGCACGATATTAACGCGTGGGCCAAAGCGATGGAGGCCATGGTGCGTGATGAAACAACGCGTCATGCCATGGGCAAGGCAGCCCGTGCGCGCGTTGAACAGCACTTCAGTAACAAGCGGCATGTAAAGCGCTTGATTGAGTATTACAAGATCTCGGCAGACGAAGGGTAGACCCGATTGAATGCGTCAGCCAGCCGCTCGGATGTCACCCCCTGCTCAACATGGTCCGTTGAATGGATGATTTCATGGGGCGTTGCCTGGGGTTGCCATGCGCTGTCGATAACCGTATACACGCCCACCGTGGGGCGATTATAGGCGCTGGCGATATGCACAATAGAGGTGTCGGGTGAGAAAACGACGGCGGCATATTTGACGAGAGCGGCTGACACCAACAGTGAGCACGGGCCAGGAAACGTGTGAACAAATGGAAACTGTTTGGCTAACTGCACGGCTTTTTGTTCACCACTGGGGGCATAGGGAATAACCAGCGGTAATCCTGTGGTTTTATGAACAGTATCCATAAGCGCCTTGGCTTTATCCATGGAAATACAGCGATAATCAGCGCCGCCATCAAGGTTAAACAGTACATAGGGACCAAGCTCGCTTGCCCACTGATGGACTTCCTGATCGATATTGACAGGAATCGGTAGCTCAAAGCGCCCTTCGACACTACCTAACCCGACGTTCTCAATCAGCTTAGACCAGCGAGTGGGTAGCGATGTGTCATACGTGATCGGCTGCCCAAAGTCAGCGAACGCCTGCATGTTGTAAGCGCTATAAGTGAGGTTCATGCGGGCTTTCAGTTTGCCCACAAAATAGATGCCGGGAGAGGTGGCGTGTCCCGTTGCATCTACGCAAAGATCAATACTTCCATGGCGCGCTCGAAGGTTCCTCGCAAGCGTTTTGACTGCTTTATAGTCCCTGTCTCTGGGTACAATTTGAACTTCAGCACCCTCGCTTTTCAGTGTTTCGAAGACCGGGGCATTTCTATGCGATGCTACGACACAAAGCCAATCAACATGGCGTGCCTGTAAGGCCCTGATGATGGGGTAAATAGCCATTCCGTCGCCAACCGATTTTGGGCAGAGAATGACTGCCTTGCGCACCGTATCGGGTTGCCAGCTGTCGGGGGTATAGTCGTACCAGCGCTCAAGCAGTCTGCGCCCAAGCACTTTGTTCCATCTTGGCATCGATTATTTTCCTTACGTGCGCTCATTATAATTCGATGATCAGTATTTTATAAGAATAAGGCGTTAGTAAGGAAGATGCTTTAGGTCATTAGGCTTGGCGGATATATTTAGCTTTCCCTGCCGGTGATTGCCCTTTCAGCATAGCCTTGCCGGATAGGGGTTATGGCGTGAGGCGCGTTAAACTTCACCACTGAGCGGGAAAGGCGCGCCAGATTAGCAGCTTGCCATTTGCCTGGTGGGCGTAGGCGACAGCGGTCCAGATCAATCAACCACGGTTCTCCTGCCGGATCGACCAGTATATTGCGTGCGTTAAGGTCGACATGATCAAGCCCTGCATCATGAAAGCGTTTGATCATAGCGCCTACCCTTGCAAGCAGCGCATTATCGGCGCTGTTTTCAGTAAGTAGCGAGGCTAACGCCTGAGCGCCGGGGACTCTTACCGTTAATAGCGCCGCTTCATAAGTGATGCCATAGCGGGTGATGCAGCAGGCAACCGGGGCTGGAACGGGCAGGCCCTGTTCAAACAGCGTGGCGGTTAAGCGCAGTTCTCGAAAGGCGCGGGTATGCTCGGCACCTGTCCATAGATAGCGCTTTTCACTTAACCTGGCGACCATGCCGCCGCGCCGATAGGGGCGCAGCACCCACTGCTGGGTCGGCGTTGCCTGTAGAAAAAGGCTGCTGCCCCGGCCGGGTGCTTCACCCACCACCAGGCCTTGCTGGCGCCAGTAGTTGGCCGTGAACAGGGCCGGCCCGATAGGATGTGATAGTTGGTGTGATCCCGGTGCGTCACTTAAACTGTCTGCATCATGTAACATCAGACTATTTTTTTGCCGGAGTGCCGTTAAGCGCATGAAGCCCTCGTTGCCTGCTGAACCCAACCACATTGCTATTTTGCGCCTCTCCGCCTTGGGAGATGTGTGCAATCTCGTGCCGACGGTACGCGCACTGCAGCGCCAGTGGCCACGAGCGCGCATTACCTGGATTATCGGCAAGGGGGAGCACAGTCTACTGGCGGGGCTTTCCGGGGTCGAGTTTGTCGTGTACGACAAGTCGACCGGCCTTGCCGGAATGCGCCGCTTGTGGCGCGAGCTTGCCGATACACGCTTTGATGTACTGCTGCATATGCAGCAGGCGATTCGCGCCAGCGTGCTCTCTCTGGGCCTAAAAGCCAATGTACGCGTAGGGTATGACAAGGCTCGCGCCAAGGATGCCCAGCACTGGTTTACCCAGCATCAGCTGGCGCCGCATCCCAAGGCGCATGTGCTGGAATCCTTTATGGATTTTGCTCGCCTTCTGGGTGTGAAGGACGACCACCTGGAGTGGAACATGCCGGTACCCGCGATGGCCTATGAAGAGGCGCGGGTTATCAGTGGAGAATCGCCTTATCTTGTCATCAACCCATGCAGTAATGCCCGCTTGCGCAATTTTCGCAATTGGTCGGTGGAAGGTTACGCCAGCGTTATCGAACACGCTTGGCGACACCATGGTCTAAAAAGTGTGCTGACCGGGGGAAGCAGTACGCTTGAGCGCGAAATAGGCGAGCAGATTGAAGCCTTGTGCCAGCCGGGTAGCGTGATTAATGCGATAGGTGGCACGTCATTGAAAGGCGTGTTGGCTCTGATTGGCCAGGCGCGTGCGGTGATCGCGCCGGATACCGGCCCCGTCCACATGGCCAATGCGATGGGAACGCCGACTCTGGGGCTGTACGCCACCACGAATCCGCAGCGGGCGGCGCCCTATTGCTGGCGTGATTTCGCCGTCAATGCGTATCCGGATGCCGTGCATGCCTACCTACATAAGCCGGTGGGCGAGGTCTCTTGGGGCCAGCGGGTGCGCCATCAGGATGCGATGCAGCTCATTAAAACCGAGACCGTTATTGCCCAGCTGGATACGCTCCTCGCGCATACAGCGTCAGACACAGTTGCAGGATCTACTCATGAAAGTTGATTTAACCGCGTTAGAACATGCCCACATACTGATCGTCGGCGATGTCATGCTCGACCGCTACTGGCACGGTGGCACGTCGCGCATTTCTCCTGAAGCCCCGGTACCGGTCGTGCGTGTTGAAGAGGCCGACGACCGCCCCGGTGGCGCGGCCAACGTGGCGCTGAATGTGGCCTCTTTAGGCGGCCATGCAGCCCTGGCAGGCGTTGTCGGGGATGACGACAACGCGGTGTTATTGGAAACTCGGCTGCATACAGCCAATGTAAATACTCACTTTCAGCGCAGCCCCGACGTGCCCACGATTACCAAGCTGCGTGTGATGAGTCGTAACCAGCAGCTGCTGCGGCTGGATTTTGAACAACGCCTGGATAACATCGACATCGGCGATTTATTGGCCCAGGTGGAACAGGCGTTGCCGGACTGCGATGTTGTGATCCTTTCTGACTACGGTAAAGGCACGCTCAACCAGGTGGAGCGGTTGATTGCCCAAGCGCGTGCGCATGGCAAGCGCGTTCTGATTGATCCCAAAGGGCAAGACTTCAGTAAGTATCGCGGCGCGAGCTTGATCACGCCTAACCTTGCAGAATTTGAAGCCGTGGTAGGCCACTGCGCAAGCGATGCTGAGCTTGCCAAGCGGGGCGAAGCGCTGCGCGCCGAGCTTGAGCTGGAAGCCCTGCTGGTCACCCGCAGCGAAAAAGGCATGACGTTGATCTGCGAAGGCCAGCCGCCTATTCATTTACCTACGCGCGCTCAGGAAGTGTTTGATGTCACCGGGGCTGGTGACACGGTCATTGGCTTAATGGGCCTCGCGTTAGCCGCGGGCCATGCCTTGCCCGAAGCCATGATGCTGGCGAATCTGGGGGCGGGTCTGGTGGTTGCCAAGCCAGGTACCGCGACACTCTCAATAGCTGAGCTTTATACGGCGTTACACGGCGATAGGCTCGCCGAGTTTGGGGTTATCGAGCCGGCGCCTCTCGTTGAGGCTGTGCGTGCGGCACAGCTACGCGGTGAACGGGTTGTCATGACCAATGGCTGCTTTGATATTCTGCATGCAGGGCATGTGGCCTATCTGGAGCAGGCAAAACGCCTCGGTGATCGCCTGATTGTGGCGGTAAATGACGATGCCTCCATTGGCCGTCTTAAAGGGCCCAAGCGGCCGATCAATCCGCTTAATCGACGCATGCAGGTGCTGGCTGGCCTGGGCGCGGTCGATTGGGTTGTGCCGTTTAGTAACGATACGCCGCAAGCGCTGATTGAAACCGTTCTGCCTGATATCCTGGTAAAAGGCGGTGACTACCACCCAGACGATATTGCCGGTGGAGACGCCGTTCGAGCCAATGGAGGAGACGTTAAAGTGCTCGGGTTTGAGGACGGCGTATCCACCTCGGCGATGATTAGCTCCATTTTGGACCGCGAGGGATAATGGGGCGAATTAACTGGCCGCGTCTTGGCTATTCTGCGGCGCTCTATGCGCTTTCACCACTGATTGGCTGGTGCATCTGGCGTGAGCAAGTACCTACTTACTCACGTTGGCAGCGGCTGGGCAGGCGCCTTGGCAAGCTGCCTACGCCGCCGCGTATTTGGTTGCACTGTGCCTCGGTAGGTGAGGTCCGTGCCGCCCGCCCGCTGATAGAGGGCCTGCTCGTTCGCTACCCTCGCCATAGCCTGCTGTTAACCACCATGACCGCTACGGGCGCACAGCAGGCGCAGGCATTGATTGAACAGCAGCTTGATCACCGCCCCCGACTCGCGCACTGCTTTCTACCCCTGGATTTTCCCGGTGCGGCCAAACGGTTTGTGCACCGCGTAGCGCCTGAGCTTGCCATCATGTTTGAAACCGAGCTTTGGCCTAATCTGCTTCACGCTTGTCAGCAACATGGCACGCCGGTTGCGGTGGTCAATGGACGGCTCTCGCCTCGAGCGTTCAAGCGCTATCAGAAAATTGCCCCGCTAATGGCCCGCACACTGGCCAATGTCGATTGGCTGGCAGCCAAGTCTGCTGACGATGCCAAGCGGTTTGAAGCGCTAGGCGCTGCGCCCGATAAAACGGCTGTGGTAGGGTCGTTAAAGTTTGAAGTAGGTCTGCCACCAATGGGTTTGGTTGAAAGTGAGCGCTTACTTTTAGAGTGGGAGGGGCGACCTGTCTGGGTCGCCGGTTCTACCCGTGATGGCGAAGAAGCGCTACTGCTGGAAGCACACCGGCAATTGCTACATCAATTTCCTGACGCCCTGCTGGTGCTTGTACCGCGCCACCCTCAACGCTTTGATGAGGTCGCAGCACTGTGTGAGGCAAAGAAATGGGAGACAAGTCGGCGCAGCCAGGGCGAGCCTGTTACCCCGGCTACCCAAGTGTATCTAGGCGATACGCTGGGTGAGCTGGCTGTTCTCTATGGTGCAGGCCAGGTGGCATTTGTTGGCGGCAGCCTGGTGCCGCTAGGCGGGCACAACGTGCTCGAGCCCGCCGCGCTGGGCAAACCCGTGCTCAGCGGTCCTTTTATCGAAAACTTTGCTGATGTGGTCGAGCCGCTGGAAACGGCTGGCGCACTTACTCTGGTGGCGGATGTCGATGCGCTGGTCGATGCCTTGCAGTGCCGCTTCGTCGACCCCAAGCGCTGTCTTCAAGAAGGCCAGGCTGGCCAATCCGCTATCAAAGCGCAGCAGGGTGCGCTTGCACGCACCCTGGAGGGCCTTGAAGCGCTCTCAAGCGCTGAACGATAAGCCCTTAACGCACGATACGCTCAACACCATCTGCTTTACCCAGCAGCAATACATCGGCCCCGCGCGCGGCAAACAAGCCATTGGTCACAACGCCGACAATGGCGTTAATGCGCGCTTCCATGGCAACCGGGTCTTCAATCATAAAATCAAAACAGTCGATAATATGATTGCCGTTATCCGTGACGACGCCCTGACGGTAGACCGGGTCGACACCCAGCTTTACCAGCTCACGGGCCACGTAAGAGCGTGCCATGGGAATGACTTCCACCGGCAAAGGGAAATCGCCCAACGTTGCCACGTACTTTGAACCATCGGCGATGCAGATAAAACGCTCGGCACAGGCCGCCACGATTTTCTCACGAGTAAGTGCGGCGCCGCCTCCTTTAATCATGTGTAAGTGAGCATTTACTTCGTCGGCGCCGTCGATGTAGAAGGGGACGGTGCCTACGCTGTTGAGTTCAAACACTTCAATGCCCAGGCCTTCCAAACGCTTGGCACTGGCTTCTGAGCTTGCCACCGCGCCTTTAAAACGGTCGCGAAACGGCCCTAATCGATCAATGAACAAATTAGCCGTTGAGCCAGTGCCAATGCCCAGTACGGTGTCCTTTTCCAATCCTGATTCAATCTCTTTAATTGCCGCATCTGCGACGGCGGCTTTGAGTGCATCTTGAGTCATGTGTTTTTCCAGGTCAGAGGAGGAGGGTTATTGCGTTAGTATACCGACCAAAGCGCTGGCTGCCGATGGAAACACAGTAGACGTCAGTAGGCGTAATCTGCTACCAATACAGGCTTTGTTAGTGTTTTAACCCCTCACCGTAACGCGTACTCTCACTCACGATTTTCCATTGGATACCTGCATGCTTGAAGCTACCGTCAAAAAGATTCTCCAGGCCAACGTTTACGAAGCCGCTTGCGAGACCCCGATCTCCCCCGCTCCCTTTTTGTCGCGTCGCTTTAACAACCAGATTTTGATTAAGCGTGAGGACCTACAGCCGGTGTTCTCGTTCAAGATTCGTGGCGCCTATAACAAAATGGCTCAGCTCACCGAGGCGCAAAAGGAAAAAGGCGTCATTGCGGCGTCTGCGGGTAATCATGCACAAGGTCTTGCCATGGCGGCAAAACTGATGGGCGTGAAAGCGGTGATTGTGATGCCGCGTATTACGCCGGAAATCAAGGTCCAGGCGGTACGTGCTCGAGGGGCAAAAGTCGTGCTGAAAGGCGATGCGTTTGCCGCTGCTGCCGAGCATGCTCACGAGTTGATCAAAGAGCACGGCTACACCTATATTCCGCCATTTGATGACATTGATGTGATTGCAGGCCAGGGCACGATAGGTGTCGAGATTCTGCGTCAGCACAGCGGGCGTCTGGACGCTATTTTTGTGCCTGTCGGCGGCGGCGGATTGATTGCAGGCGTGGCGGCGTACGTGAAGTACTTGCGCCCTGATATCAAGATTATCGGTGTAGAGGCGGAAGACAGCGCCTGTCTAAAAGCCGCTTTGGCGGCGGGCGAGCGCGTCGTGCTCGACCAGGTCGGTGTATTTGCCGAAGGTGTCGCGGTTGCTCAAATTGGCGAGGCACCGTTCTCGCTGGTGAAGGACCTGGTTGATGATGTCATTACGGTGAATACCGATGAGATGTGTGCCGCCGTCAAGGATATCTTTGACGATACCCGTGCCGTTGCTGAAACCTCTGGAGCGCTGTCGCTTGCCGGCTTGAAAAAATATGTACAGCAAACCGGCGCTGAGGGAGAAACGCTGTTATGTATTAACTCCGGCGCTAATACCAACTTTGATCGACTACAGCATATTGCCGAGCGTACCGAGCTTGGCGAACAGCGCGAAGCTATTTTAGCGGTGACCATTGATGAAAAACCCGGCAGCTTTAAAAAGTTTTGCCGGGCGCTGGGTAAGCGCATGGTGACCGAATTCAGCTACCGCTATGCGGACGAAAGCGACGCGCATATTTTTGTAGGGATTCAAGTAAAGCCGGGCGGCGAAGATCGTCAGGCCGTGATCGCCAAGCTGCGTGATGGTGGTTATCAGGTGGAAGATTTAACCGATAACGAACTGGCCAAGCTGCATATTCGCCATCTAAGCGGTGGCCGGCCCAGCGAGCGCTTTGAAGAAGAAGTGTACCGTTTCGAGTTCCCTGAACGCCCGGGGGCACTGATGAATTTCCTGACTCAACTGCCCCATGATTGGAATATTTCACTGTTCCATTATCGTAATCACGGTGCGGCTTATGGTCGCGTCCTGGTGGGTATGCAGGTTCCCGGCAGTGACCAAACTCATGTGGCAGATTATCTGGATGCGATTGGCTATCGTTACTGGCGTGAAAGCGACAACCCGGCTTACCAGCTGTTCATGGCCTAGGGTGTTTTGATAGGTGGGTAAGTGCTCGCTAACTGCAAAATTCAGGGCCAATAAGGGCTCATGAGTTATCAAAACGTCTAAATAAGCAAAAAAACAGCCTGTTTTGTCGTTGTCATTGATGCCCTTATGGCCCTATAGTCGTCAACGATATTTATGTGGTGCGTCGCCCTTTCTAAAACGCAGGTGGGTGATGCATTAATGCATTGGCGAAAGGCGTTGGAGAATCGGCATGCGGCGGAAAAAGCCTGATATGGTAATGGCATTAACAGTAGTGTTCTTGTTAGGCGTACTCGCCACTGGCTATGCACAGGCGTTATCGGGAAGTTAAACGTAACGCTTAAGGCATCGCAGCCATTTGCCAAAAGGTAGTGTGAGCTGACTTTAAGAGAGTCAGCTCTTTTTTTTGCCAGCACGCACGATACTCTCGTCGCTAACCACGGCGGTTAGCGGCACATCCCAGGGTTCAACTGGGAGCGATTCGACACGCTGACAGGCGTGGGCAACGCCAATTAAGGCAGGCGCCGGGCCTTGCCTGCGCATAAACGCAAGACTGCGGTCGTAGAAGCCGCCCCCCATTCCCATGCGGTTTGCCTCGGCATCAAACCCTACCAGCGGCACAATGAGCGTATCCAGCGCCCAAGCGGGCAACCGATTGTGGCGGTGAGCGCCAAACTGGGTATCCGGTTCAAGAACCCCAAAGCGGTTTTTTACCATGGGCGTCGTCGCGTGGTAGTTAACGAACCACAGTGAGTTATCGCTTAGCGGGCGCAGAACCGGGAGATAAACGTCGACATTACGCTGGCGGAGCCAGGGTAGTAAAAGCGTAGGGTCGATTTCACCGTTAACCGGTAAATAGAGGCTGATGCGCTTGGCGCGCTGAATTTCAGGCAACCGTTTGAGCTGTTGGCAAAGGCGTAGAGCGGCTTGGCGCTGCTCATGTTTTGAAAGGGCGAGGCGTTGTCGGCGTAACGCAAGGCGCAGGGTGCGCTTGGCCTCAGGATGATGCAGGCTTTCCATAAATAAGAGTTCCCCAGAGTGCCGCTGTCATTCTGGCCCTGAACCTACTGGTTCAGAGTGGGTGGCCGCAGCCAAACCGTCAGGCTTTCCGACGCACGGACATGCACACGGGTCTGGCTAGCAATTGGCCCCCTGGGTACTGCGCATAGGCTCGAGGGACTATAACGACTGGCGTACACCCCAGAGAACCCCGCTATTCTAACAGAGCCAGCGGCCATGCCAAAGTATTGAGTGAAAGGTTGCCTAAGGCTGGCGGGTTTTTTCCAACGCCCGCTCAAGACGGTCATTTAGCTTGTTCAAGTTGGCTTCGCTTGCCCGGTGCTCATCCAACGCTTCAAGCAGTTCATGAGTGATATTAAGCGCCGCGATCAACGTGACACGCTCACTGCCCAGGGTGCCGCTTTGCGCTTGGATACCGTTCATGGCGCGATCCAGGTAGCGAGCGGCGCGATCAAGCTTGGCTTCTTCCCCGGTATCGCAGGCAATGACATAGCTGCGCCCGAGAAGGGTAATTTCTTTCGTTGGCCGCTTGGCGTTACTCATTTAAAGCTCCAGCGCGGGCCAGCGAGGGGCCCAATGCGTTAACATCATGGCATAGGAAAACAGTCGTCGCTCACTATAAGAGAGGCGCTTGTACGGGGTCAACGCGCAAGTGTCCAGGGCGCATTAACGTATGAATCATTATTACACAGCGAGTTATTACTATGTCATTGATTGATGAGCGCCAAGACTTTTCTGACGTAGCCGATGTTTTTTTGCTGCATGGAAGTATGCAGTCACCGGCCTTTTTAGACGGACGTTTAAGCGCCCTTTTAGCGCTGCGCGATGTAAGTGCCGAGGCATGGCTTGAAGAGGTCTGCATAAGCCTGGGCGTTGAGCAACCGCGTGACCAGCCCAGTGCAGAACGCCTGCTGGGTTGGCGGCGCCAAACGCTGGAGGCGCTCAGCGCCAGCGACTTGAACTATGCGCCGCTACTCCCCGATGAGCTGTTCTCGCTGGGCGAGCAAGCCCAGGGGCTAAAAGAGTGGACGCTGGGCTTTATGGAAGTCGTCGAGGAAGTGGTGGATGGCGAGCTTCGCGAGCGCTGGTCACAAACGCTGAGTGAGGCGATTGACGATTTGGCAGGCATTGGCCACATCGAAACAGATATTGACGACAGCCCTGAAAATGAGAATGACCTGTTTGCTCTGACGGAGCATGTGCGGATGGCAGCCATGCTGCTGTATACCGAGCAGCACCCGGGCAAGCCCCAGGTTGAGCAAGCCGACGCGCCCGTTCACTAATTCTTCGGAGTTTGTATGTTGCCTGAGTTACTTCCCCGGCCGCCTGCGATTGGCAACGAAGAGTATCGCGCTCGCCGTGACGCCTTGATTGCGCAGTTGCCCGCAAACGCCGCTGTCGTGCTGCCTGGTGCTTCGCTGGTTACCCGTTCACACGACAGTGAGTACACGTTTCGTCAAAACAGTGATTTTTACTATCTGACCGGAATCACTGAGCCTGATGCGCTGCTGGTGTTGCTTCCCGGTCATGACGCCGGGCAGAGCATTGTGTTTTGCCAGGACCGCGACCCAACGATGGAAGCCTGGATAGGCCGCCGTTTGGGCGCCCGGGGCGTTGAAGCGGAGCATGGCATCGACCAGGCGTTTGAAAATGCTGACCGCGAGGCACAGCTGCCAGTGCTGCTGGAGGGCCGCGAACTGCTTTACGTGCCCCTGGATAATCCCGATGCGCTGGGTATTGCCGAAGAGGCTTTCTCCTTCGCCCTAGCGGGGCTGCGCCGTGGGCGGGCCCCGCTCAAAGGCTGGCTGGATGTCAGCGCGCTGATTCATGCGATGCGGCTAATAAAAAGCGAGGCCGAGATTGCCCTGCTGCGCCATGCCGCAGCGATTTCAGCGAAGGCCCATGTACGTGCCATGCAGGCATCGCGCCCAGGGCTTTACGAGTATCAGCTGCAGGCCGAGCTTGAGCATGAGTTTGTCTGGCAGGGCGGCAGCGGGCCTGCTTACAGTACGATTGTGGGCGGCGGTGCGAACGCATGCGTATTACACTATATCGAGAATCGTGCAGCGCTAACCAACGATAGCCTGGTGTTAATTGATGCCGGGGCCGAGTTTGGGCTTTATGCCGGAGATATCACCCGTACCTTTCCGGTAAATGGCCGGTTTACCGAGGCTCAGCGGGCCCTTTATCAAGTCGTACTGAGCGCCCAGGAGCGCGCAGTCGCCGCTATAAAACCCGGGGCGACGCTCGTTGATGTTCACCAGAACGTCGTTAAGGATTTAACGGCTGGGTTGATTGCGTTGGGGTTACTTGAAGGCGATGTTCAAGCCCGAATTGATGACGAAAGCTACCGGCGTTTTTACCTGCACTCTACGTCCCACTGGTTGGGGCTGGATGTCCACGATGTTGGTAGCTACCGGCTGGATGAAAAAACGCCACGACCTTTAGTTGCGGGTATGGTGTTAACCATTGAGCCAGGACTCTACATTCCCGACGCAGAGGATGTTCCGCCTGCGTATCGTGGAATCGGTATCAGGATTGAGGATAACGTCGTAGTGACCGACGAAGGGTATGAAAACCTGACGGCGGGAGTACCTAAAGGCATGGCTGACATTGAAGCGCTAATGGTTAAATAATAAGCGTATATTGATTGTCTGAATATCTATTATGTAATTTACGTTACGCCATTACGATATGGCGGTGCGCTAGGTGACAGGAGATGCTAATGCCGTCGTCGACGGATACGCCAGTAAAGACGACCACACACGATATCGTGATTGTGGGGGGCGGATTAGTGGGCGCCAGCCTGGGCTGTGCACTGGCCCCGCTTATCAAGCGTTATGGCTGGAAAGTCGCCATTATCGAAGCGACGCCGATGAATGAAGCGCCGCTTGAAAAGAGTTGGCAGCCGAGCTTTGATGCGCGTGCAAGCGCCATTGCTGAAGGCTCAGCACAGCGTTTTCAACAGTTGGGCATTTGGGATGCGATGCAGGGCGAAGCAACGCCTATTCGGTATATTCATATCAGTGAGCGTGGCCGCTTGGGAGCGACGCGGCTCAGTGCCCAGGGATTAGGCGTCGATGCGCTAGGTCATGTTATCCCCAATGCCTGGATGGGCCGTGTGCTTCACCACCATCTTAAAACGCTGCCGGTCGATTGGTACTGCCCGGCCAAGGTAGAAAAGCTTGCCCCAGAAGGTGGCGGGCACTATCTGCGCCTTTCTGACGGCAGCGAGCTGCGCGCCGCCTTAACCGTGCTGGCCGATGGAGGGCGTTCGGGACTTAAAGAGCAGTTGGGTATCAACAGTCGCCATAATTCCTACGAGCAGACAGCGCTCATTACCCATGTGGGCATCAGCCAACCACACGAGGGTATTGCCTATGAGCGCTTCACTCAGGAGGGGCCGATTGCCTTGTTGCCTTTGCCAGGTCAGGCAATGGAGCTGATATGGACACACCCCAGCGGTCAGGAACATGCGCGAATGGCGCTCCCGGACCGTGAGTTTCTTGCCCAGTTACAGAGCGCCTTTGGTGACCGGGTGGGACGTTTCACTCGCGTAGGAAAACGCTACAGCTACCCGCTTTCGTTGGTAACAGCAGAAGAGCCGGTTCGTCCGGGGCTGGCGGTCCTGGGAAATGCAGCTCATGCCCTGCACCCTGTTGCCGGTCAAGGCTTTAACCTGGCGTTACGCGGTATTATGGACCTCGTTGAAGCGCTTGAGCAGGGCGAACAGACCGGGCTGCCACTGGGTGATATGACGACGCTGCAGGCCTTTGAGCAGAAGCGTGCGCGTGATCGCCGCAATGTCATTCGCTTTAGCGACGGGTTGGTGCGCCTGTTCGGACACACGTTACCGCTTCTGTCTCACGCTCGGGCAGCCGGGCTTATCGGCCTTAACCTTGTAGGGCCGCTGCGACGCAGCCTGGCGCGCCGCGCGATGGGGCTGGAGCGTTAGGCATGCCTCGCTGTTTAAGATTAAAGATGCCAAACGCTTAGCCAGCTATTTGGCTCAACAGGAACAAAGCTCTAAGAGCTGGGCTCGGATAGGAGCGTTATGGATACGCACGCGACAGACACTGCACCGACAGAAAATTTTGACGTTATTGTCGTGGGCGCAGGCATGGTGGGAACAGCGCTAACAGCCTTGCTGGCACAAGCAGGTATGCATGTGGCACTGGTGGAAGCGCGCCATGAACCCCAGCGCTGGGAGGCCGTTAACAAGACGCTTCCCACGCCCCGGGTCAGTGCATTAACGCCAGTATCTCAGCGCCTGTTAACCCATCTGGACGTTTGGCCCGCCATGGCCGAATGTCGCGTAACGCCGTATCGCTATATGCAGGTATGGGATGCGGAAGGCAGTGGTGAAATCAAATTTTCGGCCGATGAAGCCGGGGTGCCCGTACTGGGGCATATAGTAGAGAATGCGATTACTCAGGCGGCGCTCAATGATGCGGTACTGGATCATCCCAGAGTAGAGCATTTTTTTGGTTGCCGGGTTCAGGCGCTACAAACCTCAGCGACAGGCCGTTGGTTAGTGCTGGACGATGCGCGCAAGCTGCATGCACCGCTGCTGGTAGCGGCAGATGGTGCGCGTTCAACCCTGCGGGAGCTGGCCGACATAGAGATCACCAGCGACGATATGGGCCAAGAGGCTGTGGTCACTACCGTCAAGTGTGCTCATGTACACGGCAGCACCGCGCGACAAGCGTTTACCCAGAGCGGCCCGCTGGCCTTCTTGCCGATCACGCTAGAGGACGATGCACGCTACTGCTCGATTGTTTGGTCGACCACGCCCGAGCACGCGTTGGCGCTTAGCCATTTTGCGCCTGACGAGTTAGGGAAAGCGCTGGGCGAGGCATTCGGTTATCGCCTGGGCGAGGTGGAGGTGTGTGATCGTGCGTATCGTTTTCCGCTGGTACAGCGTCATGCAAGGCAGTATGTATTGCCGCACTTCGCGCTGATCGGCGACGCGGCGCACAGCATTCATCCATTGGCAGGGCAGGGCGTTAACCTCGGTTTGATGGATGCCGCGGTATTGGCTGAAGAAGTGGTTAGCGCCTGGAAGCGCGGCGCCCCGTGGGGTGAGTTAACCACATTGAAACGCTATGAGCGCAGGCGGCGCTTGGATAACAGTGCCATGTTAGGGCTGATGAAAGGGTTCAGGGAGCTGTTTGGTACCCAAATGCCGCTCTTTACACTGGCCCGCAATCTCGGCATGAGCGGTATGAACCAGCTAAGCCCTGTTAAACGCAGCGTCATGCGGCAGGCCACCGGAGAGCGGGGGCGCTTGCCGCATAGCTGCCGCTAACGGCGGCGGTCGACCACATTAAGCGCTTTGAGAAGATTGAGCGCTTCACTCATTTGGTAGTCATCACGTAGCCGCTCGGTCGCGGATGAACGTGTCTGGGTGGCGGGCTGCTGTGCATCCAGGTGGCCGCCTAGGTCCGCCTCGCGAAGCTCCGGGCGGCTTTCGGCGACTTCCAGACGGCCCCGCACTACTTCTACATCGGGCGCGATGCCCTGCGCCTGAATGGAGCGTCCGTTTGGCGTGTAGTAAAGCGCGGTGGTGAGTTTCAAACCTTCACCATTACCCAGCGGCATGACCTGCTGAACGGAGCCCTTTCCGAAACTGTCTGTGCCCATAATGACGCCGCGGCGTTGGTCTTGAAGCGCACCCGCCACAATTTCTGCGGCCGAAGCGCTGCCGCTGTTAATCAGCACGACCAGCGGAATATCACTGGCGGGCGTGGCGGATGAGGCTGAAAATGACATGGCGGTATCGGAAAGCCGGCCTTCGGTATACACAATCAGGCCGTTATCCAGAAACAGGTCTGCCACACCGGCCGCCGCTTGGAGTACACCGCCGGGATTATTGCGCAGGTCAAGAATCAGCCCTTCCAGCGGCTGTTCACGCGTCATGCGCTCTATTGCCTGGCGTGCCTGTTCTGGCGTACGCGACTGGAACTGACTAATTCGCAGGTAGCCATAGCCGGGCTCAAGAAGCTCATGCTTAACGCTTTCGCTGCGGATGGCCTCACGGGTAAGGTTGAACTCACGCGGGGTGTCCTCTCCCGTGCGTAGAATCATCATGCGCAACTGGCTGCCTGGTTCGCCGCGCATTAGCGTAACGGCTTCTTGAAGCGACATGCTTTCAGTCGGCGTGCCGTCAATGGCAACGATAACATCCCGAGGAAGCAGACCAGCCTGTGAGGCGGGCGTATCATCAATCGGGGTGATCACCAGGAGTTGGCCGTTTTCCATGCCAACTTCTATACCAATGCCGCCAAACTCTCCTTGAGTGGTTTCGCGCAGGCTTTGATACTCTTCCGCATCAAGATAGGCGGAGTGAGGGTCGAGTTCGCTGAGCATACCGCGCATGGCGTTACGCAGTAGCGTGCGGTCATCGACCTCTTCAACGTAGCCACGCTTGATGCGCTCAAACACCTCGGCAAAGGTCTGGATCTCTTCAAGGGGTAATTCATCAGCTGTGGCGGGCTGGGCAAACAGCGGTAGCGGTGCCGACAATAGCGCAACAGGAAGCAGAGTCACCAGAAGGCGCTTGGCAGAGGCCGGTACTTCGTTAACAAATAGCGTCATGCAGACTCCGCAAGGCGTTAGGCAGTGTTTAAAACTGCCCCAAGTTGACATTACCGTTCTGTCTGAAAAGTGTCTGCGTTCGGCAACGTTTCAGACAGAACCTAATACGGTTCAGCTTATCCCGTCAGCGGCGCGCAATCCAACGCTGTGGGTTAATTGGTTTGCCACTCTGACGTACTTCAAAGTAGAGCGCATTACTCGATTGTCCACCACTGTCGCCTACGCGGCCAATTTCGTCGCCACGGCTGACCTGCTGGCCAGGACGTACGCTAAACTGCTGTAAGTGAGCATAGAGCGTCATGATCTGGTCGCCGTGGTCAATAATCAGCAGGTTGCCGAAGCCGCGCATCCAATCGGCAAATACCACCCGCCCGGTGTGCACGGCGTTTACCTGCGTACCGGCGCTTGCCTGGATGATAATACCGTTATAGTGAACGCCATCACGACGATTAAATGTTGTGGTGATGGCACCTTGCACGGGCCACGGCAAATCCCCTTGAGTACGGGTAATCTGAGTGCTGGGCGTGGGGGCATCCAGGCGCGCTAGTTCCTCCTGAATTTCACGCAGCTTACGCTCGGCCTGCTCCCGGTTATCGTTAAGATCCGCCAGGCGATCAGCTTCGCTACCATAGCGATCATCCAACGTGGCCACGACGTTGCGCCGGTCGGAGGTGCGCTCGGCAAGCCGTACCCGCTGCGCATCCAGCTCGGTGGCGACACTGGCTAGGCGCGTTTGGCGCTCGTTAAGGGCCTGCTCCGTATCGGCAAGCGCGGTATCCAGCCGGGCAATATCGGCAAGACGTTCATTGCGTGCTTGAGTAAAGCGGTTCAGGTAAGCCTGCATACGGTCAAGCTCGGCCGGGTCGCCCTGGTTCAGCAGCAGCTTGAGCTGTGGCGTCGGCCCTAGCCGGTAAAGCGCCGCGAGTTGTTGGCTGAGGGCGGCGTACTGGCTGGCTTGCTCGTCCTCCAGGCGGTCGCGGTGCTGGCGCAGCTGGGTCATTTCATCGTCCAACTGGCGCCGCTCGGCCTGTAAGGCATCCAGCCGCTGGTGAGTGTCGGCCAGCTCCGTTTCAACCTCGCGTAGTTCACGTTCGGCGCTGTCCCGTGCTTCTCCTGTTGTACTCAGCCGCTGCGTAAGCGACTCAATTTCCTGGCCAAGCGCATCCAGCTGCTGGCGCGTTGCCTGCTCATCCGACTGGGCCAAACCCGCCGGTGAGTACACAATGACCAGTAGCGCACCCAGTACTAACGCGGTTCGCACAGGACGTCGCAACGGTATGATCAAGTGAAATCAATCAGCGGGTTCCCGGTCATGGCCTCGGGAACCGGTTGATTCATCATGGTCAAGAGTGTGGGGGCCAGGTCGCACAGGCGGCCATCGCTTAACGTGCCGGCTCGCTCACCCACGTAAACCAGCGGTACCACAAAGGTGGTGTGGGCCGTTTGGGGGGCGCCTGTGACCGGATGCACCATTTGTTCGGCATTGCCGTGGTCGGCGGTTACCAGGCAAGCACCGCCAGCGCGCTCAATCGCGTCAATAACGCGGCCAACGCAGATATCGACCGTTTCAATGGCTTTTACCGCCGCGTTAAAGTCGCCGGTATGGCCCACCATATCGCCGTTGGCATAGTTACATACGATGAAGTCAAAGCGGCCGCTGTCGATAGCCTCAACGAGGTTGTCGGTAATCTCGTAAGCGCTCATCTCGGGTTTTTCGTCGTAGGTCTTCACGTCCCGAGGGGAGGGCACCAGAATGCGCTCTTCGCCCTCATACTCGGCTTCGTTGCCACCCGAGAAGAAAAAGGTAACGTGGGGATACTTCTCTGTTTCGGCAATACGCAGCTGCGTTAAACCGCGCTTGGCGACGACTTCGCCCAGGGTATCGTTGAGATCAAATGGCGGAAACGCGGCCGGTGCAGGAATGTCCGCTGCGTACTGGGTCAACATGACCAAGCCCTTGCCCGCCAGCGATGGGCAGGCCCTACGTGAAAAGCCGCTGAAGTCAGGCTCTACAAATGCGCGGGTAAGTTCGCGCGCGCGGTCAGAGCGGAAGTTAAGAAACAGGGCGGCGTCACCGTCTTGCAGGGTAACGCACTTGTCGTTGAGCAATACGCAGCTTGGCAGGACAAATTCGTCGGTTTCGCCGCGCTCATAGGCGTCGCGCAACGCGGTTTCGGCGCTGGTGGCATAGATGTCAGCCTGGCCTTCGGTCAGCAGATGGTAGGCTTTTTCTACCCGCTCCCAGCGGTTATCACGGTCCATGGCGTAAAAGCGGCCAATAATGGAGGCCACAAAACCATTTTCAGCGCCTACCAGCTCGGCCAGGCGGGCATTAGCGCGTTCGATAGAAGCCAGCGCGCTTTGAGGCGGCATGTCTCGGCCATCCAGGAACGCATGAATAAAGATACGTTGCGCACCGCGGCGAGCCGCCAGTTCGGCCATCGCGATGAAATGATCTTCATGGCTATGTACGCCGCCAGGCGAGAGCAGGCCCAGCAGATGAACGGCGCGGCCATTGGCCACGGCATCATCAATCGGCTGTGTCAGGTTTTCGTTAACGTCCAGATCGCCCTCTTTAATGGCTTTGGTGATCCGTGTGAAGTCCTGATAAACGATGCGTCCGGCACCCAGATTCATATGGCCCACTTCTGAGTTGCCCATTTGCCCATCGGGCAGCCCTACGTGGTGGCCGTCAGTATGCACAAACGCGTGTGGACGATTTGCCCAAAGCGCATCCATTACGGGCGTGTTGGCCGATGCCACCGCGTTATTAGCGCTATCGGGGTTGTGTCCATAACCGTCAAGAATGATCAGCGCGACGGGACGCGGAGTAGACGTAGCCATAAGAACCTCGTTCGGTTGAGTAATCCAAGCGGCGTAAAGCAATCAGCAACGAAAGCGCTGTTTGAAAGTAAAGAGGTTTAAAAAGGTGAGTCAACTCACGTTATTTTCAAACAACTCCTTGTGATCAGGGTCGCGACTGATGCACGCTTGGGGCATCATAACGTAGGCGACCGTCGGGCGTCATGAGCAAGGCCTGCGCGGGGTGCCCTGTGACGTGTATACTTATCGCGTTTTGACGGCGGCGTTGCCGCTTTTTTCTGCATAGACCAAGAGATTGTGTTCGCGATGATCGATCAGTTGTTCGAATTCGTACAGAACCACCCCCTGCTCGTTGGGGCGTTTTTGCTGGTGCTAGTAGCGTGGCTTATTTATGAAACGCGTAGTGCTTCAACCAATGCGGTGACCTCAACCCAGGCCACCCAGCTCATCAACCGAGAAGATGCGGTTGTGCTGGACATTCGTGAAAGCAAAGACTTCAAAGCCGGGCATATTGCTGGCGCACGTAACATTCCCCATAACAAGCTTGATAACCGTATGAACGAGCTGGATAAAGTGAAAAACCAGCCGATCATCGTCGTATGCAAGCATGGGCAAAGTGCAGGCGCGGTTCAAGCCAAGCTTGCCAAGGCCGGTTTCGAGCGTGTGACTAAATTGAAAGGTGGCATGGCGCAGTGGCAGGCCGATAGCCTTCCCGTCGTTAAGAAGTAAGCGTTCTCACCTTTTACTATTGATTCAATGAACAACGAGGAGTTTCCCCATGGCGGAAGATAACAACACCCCGCAGGCTGGTGCAGCAGCGTCCGGCGACAAGCCGCAGCTGAAGTTCTCTATGCAGCGTATTTACGTGAAAGATATCTCCTTTGAAGCACCTAACTCACCGTCTGTTTTCAAGCAGGCGTTTAAGCCGAAGGTGAATCTGGATCTTAATACCACCAGCACTAAAATCGATGACGACCAGTATGAAGTGGTTGTGAAAGTCACCGCTCAGGTCAACGATTCAGAAACCGGCACTACCTCGTTTCTTGCAGAGGTTGAACAAGCGGGTTTATTCCGTATTTCGGGCATCGAAGGCGCTCAGTTGGAGCAGACACTGGGTGCGTTCTGCCCCAACCTGCTGTTCCCTTACGCGCGTGAGTGTGTCGATAACCTGGTAAACCGTGGTGGCTTCCCGCCACTGATGTTGGCACCGGTGAACTTTGAAGCCATGTACGCCCAGCGTAAGCAGCGTGAAGCGCAACAGGAAAATCAGGCTGAAGTGAGTACTCACTAAGCATGCAGGCTGCCGACTGGTATGCCGTGCATGGCAAAATGCCGCGCCTCCATGTACCGGCTGTTTTTGCAGTAGGCCAAGAGGTAGTGCTGCCGGAAGGCCCGGCGCGCCATGTCACCCGCGTACTGCGCATGGGTGAAGGCGCGCCTTTGGTGCTGTTCGATGGCCAAGGCAATGAAGCGGGCGTCCGCTTGGCCGAGGTAGGGCGTAAGCACACGACGGCGGTTATCGACGCCGTTTGGGTCGGTGAGGGGGAGTCACCCTTTGCTGTTCACCTTGGCCAGGCGATCTCCAAAGGCGACCGGATGGATTACGCGATCCAGAAGGCGGTTGAATTAGGTGTCGCTGCTATCACGCCACTGTATACAGAGCGTGGTGATGTACGTTTAAAGGGTGATCGTGAAGCCAAAAAGCTGGCCCATTGGCAGGCTGTTGCGGCAAGCGCCTGCGAACAAAGTGGCCGGGCGGTAGTGCCTGTTGTTCACTCGCCGCTAAGCCTTGTTGAGTGGCTAAGTGCCCGCCAGGAGCCGCTTCGCTTGATGCTGCACTTGGCAACGGGCAATGCGTTTGATCAGCCGGAGCGCCCTGAGGCCGCCGCACTTTTAATTGGCCCTGAGGGGGGCTTAACGGAGGCGGATATTGCAGCCGCTCAGGCAGCTGGCTTTACGCCATTAACGCTAGGGCCACGTGTTCTGCGTACGGAAACAGCCCCGGTGGTTGCCTTGACCCTTCTACAGCACTACTTTGGTGATTTGTAAGCGCCTACTAACACCTTCATTGACCCCTTCCTCAGTGGCCTGCTGTTTAGCGTTAGCCTTCGCTATAGGCTTTACAAGTGTGAATGAGTAGCCATTAGCCTGGCCTGCGTTAAGCAGCGGCCATCACTATGTAGCGGGCCAGCTGCTTTGCTCGGTGATCCTCAGGCGCCATACTATAGACTCACTTTTTAAGGACGGCACCCATGGTCCGTGAATCAACGACTCCTCCTCGCGCTACAAGTGACGCCTCTGCCCAGTTAGGCGAAGTGGCGTATTTAACTGTTGTGACCGTTAATAACACGGGCGCGTTTTTGCGTTGGGGGCAGCCCAAGGACGTTCTCTTGCCGTACAGCGAGCAAATCTTCCGGCCGGATCCTGGCAAGCGGGTGCTGGTCATGCTGTATGAAGATGATCAGGGGCGTCCTGTGGCCTCCATGCGCCTTGATCGCTTTTTAACTGATGATGCCTGGGCGCTTGAAAAGGGGAATGAGGTGAGCGTCGTGGTCGCTGACCGCACCGACCTCGGTATGAAAGTAGCGGTTGATCACCGCTATTGGGGGCTAATCTACCAGGATGATATTTCTCAGCCGCTGCGCCGCGGGCAGACGCTAAAAGGCTACGTCAAGCAGCGCCGTGAGGATGGCCGGTTGGATATTTCTCTGTTGCCGCCAGGCGCGGCGCGGCTAGACGTCGTCGGCGATAAAATACTCAAAGCACTGCGTGAAAGCGGCGGCTATCTACCGCTGGGCGATAAAAGTGACGCCCACGCGATTAAAGCGCGGTTGGGTGTGAGCAAAAGTGCGTTTAAACAAGCCATTGGGCGGCTTTATAAGCAGCAACTGATTACCTTGGAGCCTGACGCGATACGGCTGGTGCCGGGCGCGCTTGCCCCGTAACGGCGCCAATGGTTGGAGCTTGACAGGCAGTACGGCATACTGCCTACCTATTGTTTACGTATGGATTGTGCCCCGATGAGTCAATCAAATCTGCATCTCGGCGTCGTGATGGACCCTATCAGCGACATCGCTTACAAGAAAGATACCACCATAGCCATGCTGTGGGCGGCCCAGGAACGCGGCTATATCCTGCACTATATGGAGCAGGAAGATCTTTTCTTACAGGCGGGGCAAGCCTACGCACGCATGCGACCACTAACCGTGCATCGCGACCCTGACCATTGGTACGACCTGGGTGAAGCGGCTGCCCGGCCACTGGCTGAGCTTGATGTGGTGTTAATGCGTAAAGACCCGCCGGTGGATGCTGACTTCACCAATGCGGTCCACCTCTTGGGCTTTGCTGAGCGTGAAGGCGTGCTCATTGTTAATCCAACCTCAGCACTTTTACAGTGTAATGAGAAGTTGTTTGCCCAGCAGTTTCCTCAGTGCTGTACGCCCACCATGGTGGCCAGCCGCGATGATGTGCTGCGGGCCTTTCATGCCGAGCACGGCGATGTGATTTTCAAACCGCTGGACGGGATGGGCGGCACCGGGATTTTCCATATCGGCCCTGATGGCCGCAATATTGGCGCGGTCATTGAGCAGCTAACGCTGCGTGGTCAGCGCCAGATTATGGTTCAGCGCTACCTGCCTGACATTAAAGACGGCGACACGCGTATCCTGCTGGTGGACGGCGAGCCGGTGCCCTTTGGGCTGGCGCGTATCCCTTCGGCTGGTGAAACGCGCGGCAACCTGGCAGCCGGTGGCCGTGGTGTCGCACGTGATCTCACTGAGCGTGATTACTGGTTGATTGAGCAAGTACAGCCAATGATTCGTGAAAAAGGCCTGATGTTTGTAGGGCTGGACGTGATTGGCGACTACATCACTGAAATTAACGTTACCAGCCCCACCTGCGTGCGTGAAATTGATGACCAGCGCGGCACGAATATCGCGGGCCTGTTGTTGGATGCCATCGAACGCCGCTTGAGCGCTGCTTGATACGCCTGATTCACACTTGATGATAAGAAAGGTCTGCTGGCTATGTCAGCAGGCCGTAGGAGACGCATGCAAAGTTTGAAACACCATTTTTTAATGGCGATGCCGCATCTGGATGATCCTGACTTTGTGGGCAGCCTGATCTACCTCTGTGATCATGACCATAACGGCTGCATGGGGGTTATCACCAACCGCCCGTTGGATATGACGCTGGATGCACTGTTTGATCAGTTGGAGCTGGGGGGGGAAGACAGCCCCCACCGCAATGCTCCGGTCTATTACGGTGGCCCTACGCACAAGGATCGCGGCTTTATCCTCCATCTTGGCGATAGCCAGGAGTGGGACTCCAGCGTTCAGGTAGAGGATGGTGTGGCACTGACGACCTCCATGGATATTCTTCAGGCGCTAGCTAACGGTGAAGGTCCTGAGCACTTTCTGATTTGTCTGGGCTGTG
Source organism: Halomonas sp. AOP30-A1-24 (assembly GCF_052378165.1). NCBI lineage: Bacteria > Pseudomonadati > Pseudomonadota > Gammaproteobacteria > Oceanospirillales > Halomonadaceae > Halomonas > Halomonas sp. AOP30-A1-24. Next base: position 1,798 of record NZ_JBQSXL010000034.1, on the reverse strand, counting down.
CGGGTTGGGAGGTCGGTCAGCTTGAAGATGAACTAAAGGACAATAGCTGGCTGACGGTTGAGGGCCAGACGGACGTGCTGTTCAACACGCCACCTGCTGAGCGCTTAACGGCTGCCGCAGGATTGTTAGGAGTGGATCTATACCTGATGACTCGTGATGCAGGGCACGCGTGATGGCAGAGGTTGGCCAACGCTTAATTCTTGCCTTTGATTACGGTACGCGGCGTATTGGGGTCGCCGTGGGCAATGAGCTTTTAAAAAGCGCCCGCGAGCTTTCCCCACTTACTGCACGTGACGGCATCCCCGACTGGAATAAAGTAGAGCAACTGCTGAAAGAGTGGCAGCCGGACCTTCTGGTGGTTGGCTTACCGCTCAATATAGATGGCAGCGAGTCGGACATGAGTAAGCGTGCCCGCAAGTTTGGCAACCGTTTACACGGGCGCTATGGCAAACCCTGCGTAATGGTAGACGAACGTGGCTCTACCCGCGAAGCCAAGCTGATTGCCCGTGAAGCGGGTCACCGAGGCAACTACCGCGAAGAGAGCGTCGATGGCATTGCGGCGGTGTTGATTCTGGAAGGCTGGTTTGCCCATCAGGAAGGTCTTCCCGATGGGCGTTCTGCTCTCTAACGTATATTAAGTAGCGTTAGCGATCCAGTGTCCCGATCTGGCTGGGTACAAACCAGCGCACCGGGCGAAGGTCTTTCTCAATCAGTGAATCGACGTGCAGCAGCGTTGCAAAGATGGCCATCCGCATGGCGATGCCGTTATCTGTCTGACGAAAGATCGCCAGGCGCGGGTCGCCGTTAAGATCCACGTTCAAATCATTCGCGCCGGGGCGGCTATCGCGGGGCAGCGGGTGCATAACAATGGTCGACTCACTGCAGCGTTGATCCAGAAACGCCTTGTTGACTATAAAGTCATCCGAGATGCCCTGGAAGTTCTCGTTCATTTCTTCGGTAAAGCGCTCTTTCTGAATTCGCGTGGTGTACACAACATCCAGATCACTGAAGTCAGTGGCTAAATGATCGCGTACCTCTACCTGGTGCCCGCGTGATGTGACCAGGTCAATCAGTGCAGTAGGCATTTCAAGCCCGGGCGGCGATACCAGTGTGATACGTAACGGATCGTATAAAGAAAGCAGCTTGATCAGAGAGTGCACCGTACGCCCATACTTGAGATCGCCGGTCAGCAGAATATGTGCTCCGCCAAACGATTTGCCTAATCGCTGAAACTCCTTATCGATCGTATAGATATCCAGCAGGGCTTGGCTTGGGTGTTCACCAGGGCCGTCGCCGCCGTTAATCACCGGTACATTCGTCGCCGCCGCAAACTCGGCAACAGAGCCTTGATCCGGGTGACGCATGACAATCGCATCGCAGTAGCCACTCATTACCCGGCTGGTATCGTAAAGCGACTCGCCTTTGGCCATGGATGAGAATGTAAAGCCTGTGGTATCACATACGCTGCCGCCCAACCGACAAAACGCCGTATGAAAACTTACCCGGGTGCGCGTGCTGGCTTCGAAGAACAAGTTGCCCAAAACGGCTCCCTCAAGAACACGGGTAACCTGACGACGCTGGGCAATGGGCTCCATTTGGGCCGCAACACGAAGAAGGTGGTTAACGCTGTCGCGGTTTAAGGAGTCAACGGATAGCAGATGGGGGCTCATCATGGACCTCATGTTGAAGTAGAAGGCGAAGTGGGTAGATGAAGTGATTGCGTGTAGTGTAACCGCCAATACGTGGTTCGCCGAAGTGCTTTCACGGCCTTATAAAAAAGGCTGCTGATGTTTTTCAA
>NZ_JBQSXL010000033.1:0-30209 GCF_052378165.1 Halomonas sp. AOP30-A1-24 | reverse complement strand
TTTGCATGCAGGAAAAGACAGCAAGGCACTCTTCAGCGTGATGGATCAGCCGCTACCCCAGCAGCACTTTGTGCTGCATCGCCGGCTGAAGCCAGCTCCCACAACCAGGGGCAGGCCAGCCCATAATCTACAACGCTATGGGGCGCCGTCATTCTAATGTGGGAGCTGGCTTCAGCCGGCGAAGGCGCCGCTAGGTGCCCGGGGGGAAGAGGCCACCGTACCAACTTACTCCCATCCCAGCGGGGCGGCGCATCGCTGATTGGAGTCAGCTCCTGCAATACACCCCCGGCACTGACACTCATCACTCACGCCGGACCACCGTTTGTGTCAAAATGCACTCATTAAGGAGGATTGCCATGACACAAATGCGCTGGGACCAGTTACTTTCCCCACGACGTCTGCACGATCAACGCCCGGATAACACGCGCGAAATTGGCCGTAGCCCCTTTCATAAAGACCATGACCGAATTGTTTTTTCAGGTTCCTTTCGCCGCTTGGGGCGTAAAACCCAGGTACACCCGTTAACTGAAAATGATCATATCCACACACGTTTGACTCACTCGCTGGAAGTGGGCTGTGTGGGCCGCTCTTTAGGCATGATTGTCGGTGAACTTTTACATGATCGTCTGCCAGAATGGATTACGCCTGCTGATATGGGCGTTATCGTGCAAACCGCTTGTCTGGGCCATGATATTGGTAATCCGCCTTTTGGCCATGCCGGAGAGTACGCGATCCGCGACTGGTTTCGCCGCGCACAAGGTAGCGGCCTACTGGATGGCTTGTCAGAAGCCGAGCGGGAAGACCTGCTCACGTATGAAGGCAATGCTCAGGGCTTTCGTGTTATTACTCAGATTGAATATAACCAGTTTAACGGCGGTATGCGTTTATCGGCCGCAACGCTTGGGACCTTGCTGAAATACCCCTGGACCGTACGCTATAGCGGGCGAGCAGGTAAGTTTGGCTGTTATCAGTCTGAACAGGCGCTCTTAAAAGAGGTCGCCGACGCAGTGGGTCTGCTGCCTCAGGGGGAGCAGCGCTGGTGCCGCCATCCGTTGGCTTGGCTAGTCGAAGCGGCCGATGATATCTGCTATGCCCTGCTGGACCTGGAAGATGGCCTGGAAATGGGCATTCTGCGTTATGAAGAAGTCGTGGAAATCCTTCGGCAAGTGGCTGGAGAGTTCCCGCCTGAGTATGCGGATATGGAGGATCGTCAGGTATCGCAGCGCCGACGAATCGCCCTATTGCGCGGTGCTGCCATGGAGCGAGCGGTTAACGATGTCGGTGCGGTTTTTGTTCAGCATGAACAGGCGCTGTTAAACGGCACGCTAAAAGAGGATCTGCTTGAGCTGTGCCACCCGGATTTAGGCTGGGGCGTACAAGCAGCGAAGCAGCTGGCCCGCGAGCGTATTTTCCAAAATGAGCGTAAGGCCAAACTAGAGATTGGTGCCTACACCACTCTAGGCATTCTACTGGAGGCTTTTATTGGCGCCGCTCATGAGTTGCACCATACCGGACAGTCATCCTTCAAGCATCAGCGTGTACTGGCGCTAATAGGAGAGAATACGCCGTTGCCCTCCTGGCCGCTTTACGATAGCTATCGACGCATGCTGGACTTTATCGGCGGGATGACCGACCACTATGCAGTTGATCTTGCTCAGGAGATGGGGGGGCGTTTACGCGGCGATTAAGCAATAACGCATCAGACCGATGGCTGGCGGAGATGACGTAACTCTACCAGCCTCGCCCTTTCCATTAGCAAATAAATGATCTTGTCATGGATTGGGTCGCTTAGCGTGCCAGGTTTGAGGTCAGTGAGCTGCTTGGCAAGCTGCTCTCCACTGACCACCAGCACATCGCCAGTTGCCTCGGTGATGTCAATTTCCCAGCCGGGCAATACGAGCACGCCCCGTACCGGTACCGGCACACCACAGCGTCGTTCAAGCCACTGGGTAAGCCAGCTAACGGCTTGACGTGTCTTATGAAGTGGGCGGCGCTCATGCCAATGAGGAAAGCGTAAACGCTCGCGTTCAACCGCCACGGTATTAAGCTCTCGGCCGTCTGAGCCAATGGCTAATGCACGCGCCCGCGTTTCCAGCACGAACACGCCATACGGCGTAACCACCACGTGATCGATAGTGAAACTGTCGGTTGGTACATCATGGAATACGTAGTAAGGATGCGCCTCAGGACGAATAAGCCGCTCAAGCTCTTGGCCAACCGCCAGTTCGCAAGCAAGGCCAAGTTTTAGTCGCCGGATGCGCTGGTAATCACGTATCAATAATAAGGAAAACGTTAACACAAGCAGGGTACTTAACAGGCCATAGAGTGCCCACTCCACCCAATCTTGTTGACTGACAAACAACATTCTTCCCATGCCGTATACCAGCGGGGCCAGGCTAATAATCGGACCTAAAGCACCATTTAAGAAAAGACTTGAGAAGGCTTGGTCAAGGCGATGGCGTAGTGCTTGCCCTGGTTCACGCAGTGGCGCATCAAAAGGCGACTCAACGCGCGCATCATGCAGGCTGCGCAGGGCTAATACGATGCCGCCCATCGCGGCCATGGGAAATAAAAAGATGAGCGGTAGCAGGTATTCCAGCCAAACCATTGCAGTGCCTTGCCTTTTAACGGCCTACCTTATGGCAGGCCTGATGAGAGAAACGGATTAACCGCCAGCTAGCTTAACTTGATAACCCTGCGCGGTTAGTGCTTCTCGTAACGTATCTCGATGGTCGCCTTGAATCTCAATGATGCCATCTTTGACTGCTCCTCCCGTGCCGCACCGCTTTTTAAGTGTTTTCGTCAGCGCTTTTAGTTCCGTGCTGGGCAGTGGGATACCACTAATAGTCGTAACACCTTTACCTTTACGCCCACTGGTTTCACGGCGAATGCGTACGATACCATCCAGCGCAGCAAGGCGTGCTTGCTCACTGTTTTCCTCACAGCTGCAGGCATCCAGTGCCTCACGGCACTCCGGGCACGTTTTACCATGCTCCGTTGAATATACAAGCCCACCAAGCTGGTCACGTAAAGAGGCCATTGTCACCCTCCTACTGAGCGTTGTGGCATGGGGAGGCTCCAGGCTTTTTGGTAAAGGCGCTCAATAACGGTGGGTAGCTGGTACATATTACTAATCATGATAGCGTTTTCTGGCGTCTCTTCGGCATCGGGAAAGCGATTTAAATGAATGACCGTCATCCCGGCCTCAAGTGCCGCACGAACACCCACCAGGGCGTCATCAATGGCAATACAGTCATGCGCACTATAGCCCATGATACTGGCTGCGTGCAGATGCAAACAGGGTTCAGGCTTCCAGCAATTAGCGGTGTAGCCGCTAAACAGACGATGACCAAAGTAATCGTTTAGGCCGGTGGCCTGAAGTGCCGTGCGAATTTTGGTTTCAGGACCGTTGGAAACAACGGCACTTGGATAGGCTGACAAGTTATCCAGCGCCTCTCTGGCACCAGGGATCAGTGTCAGCTCTTCAGCAAGGCGATTAGCCAGATTGGCCCGCATGGCACCTTCCATGAGGGCGAGTTGGTCAGGGTCCACTTCGCCGTAGCGTTGCTGTAACTCGGCCACAATGCGTCGGAACCGAGCGCCCCGAAACTCACCAAGATAGTCAGCTGGTACGAAGGGCAATCCTACAGCGTTTAGCCCTATCGACATTTCTTCAGCTAAAAGGGGTTCACTATCGACGAGGGTGCCATCACAGTCAAACAGCAAAAGTGGGAGCGGCATTGTGGTTCCTTGCAGCGACTTAAACGCTACCAGTGTTGGTTGAACACTACCCAATGCCTATTGAACGAGATTTTTAGGCTTTTGTGAACACTGTTTCGTAATTTTTTGTAGCTAATGCCGCAATAAACCAGTCATGCACGATGCGTTAACGAAGAAATAGCGAAAACCGGCGAGGCACCGTTATATGCCAGGTGGTATCGGCGCCCGGATCCGTTACGACTAGCGCGATAAACGGCGCGAATTGGCACTGCTACGCTGATGGTAAGGCTGCATAGCCTGACGGCTGGTGACCCACCAGGGCGTATGTTGTCCGCTGAGCATATTCAGTAACGTTTTTTGCATGGCGAAACCCGCCTCCATACTGGCTTCAAGTTTCTCCGTCACCATACGTTGGTTCTCTTTCATCATTTTTGGGCTGAAAAACGGCTGCGTTTGCCATAGCTGATTGCGTTGGTTGATCGTCGAAAGGGACGATGTCCAAAGCTCGAAGGCCATCATGCCGACTTTCCAAGCATCCATCATGGCGAAAGGGGACATGGGAATTAAGGCAGTCGGTGTCGCGTGCTTCATAAATTAGCTCCGAGGATGAACGTCTGTTCAGTGTTGGCCTCTCTATGCTGCAAAGCAATATTTATTTGTATCCGCTGCGTGTTAACCACAAAAAAGACGGCCAAATGGCCTAATGCCAGTCAGTTAAGGGTTTCATCCATTAGCTGACAATGCGATATTCCGGTATCAGTGACTTTCTGATACCGGATTTTTATGCATTTTAGTCAGGCCATTGATGCCATCGCTCGCGTTTCTCCTGAACACTTCTCCAGCCTCGCGGATGTTCTCTCCCCCGAGTTGATTGACGAATGCCTGGAACACGCCGGTGTCGCCACCTTGCGTAAACGTCGATTACCGCTTGATATGGTGGTCTGGTCGATTGTCGGCATGGCACTTTTCCGGCACATCCCGATGGGGCAAGTCGTTAATCAGCTCGATATTGTCTTGCCCGGCCAACGTCCTTTCGTGGCGCCCAGCGCCGTTGTCCAGGCACGTCAACGCCTCGGAGTGGAGGCCGTTAAACGTGTTTTCGAACAAACGCAGGCCCTCTGGCAGGAGCAAATGCCCCAGCCTCATTGGTGTGGACTCTCCCTTCTGGCGGTGGATGGCGTCGTATGGCGGACACCCGATTCGCCCGATAACCAGGCCGCCTTCGCCCGCACGCGCAATGCGCACCGTGAAGCGAGCTATCCTCAGGTCCGAATGGTGTGCCAAATGGAGTTGACAAGCCATCTGGTGACGGGCGCTGCGTTCGACAGCGTATCGACTGGCGAAGTGGCATTGACGACAGACCTGATTGCCAGTACGCCAGACCATTCATTGACGTTATTTGACCGCGGGTTTTATTCGTTGGGCCTGCTGCATGCGTGGCAGCAAGCAGGCGAACAGCGCCACTGGCTGATCCCGTTACGCAGGGGAACACAGTATGAAGAAATCTATTCGCTGGGCCGTCAGGATCGACTTGTTCGCCTGACGACATCGCCCCAGGCACGAGCGAAATGGCCAGGCTTGCCCGCGACATTAGAAGCGCGCCTGATGACTCGCAAGATCAAGGGTAAAGAGGTTCGGGTGCTGACGTCGATGACCGATCCGCTGCGCTTTCCGGCTGCTGATATCGTGGATATTTATGGCTATCGCTGGGAAATCGAGCTGGGCTACCGGGAAATGAAGCAATCGCTCCAGGGCAACCGGCTCACGCTGCGTAGTCGTACGCCGGACATGGTTCGCCAGGAATTATGGGGAACGTTGCTCGCCTACAACTTGATACGCTTTCAGATGGCCCGAATGGCCTACAGTTTGGACAGCATTCACCCAAATCAATTGAGTTTTCACCAGGCTGCCTATTTTATTATCAAAGAGTTATCGATGTTGCCGGCAGTATCGCCTGGCCGTATTCCCGAAGTGGTGAGATCGATGCTGGAGATGGCGCCTTCGTTCTTGCTACCCGATAGACGAGAAAGGTCGTACCCACGTGCTGTTCGGGCACGACCACAAAAATATACGGTCAGGAAAAAGCCAGTCAGGCTTAACTGACTGGCATTAGCCAAATGGCCGTCTTTTAACCTACGTCATACTTGAATTTATTTAACTTTCGGATCCAGCTCGCCACGCTCGTAGCGGTTGAACATCTCTTCAAGGTTGATCGGCTTGATCTTGCTGGCGTTGCCCGCGGTGCCAAAGGCTTCGTAGCGAGCGATACACAGATCGCGCATGGCGGTAACGGTTTCCTTGAGGAATTTGCGCGGATCAAACTCAGACGGATTCTGAGCCATAAAGCGACGTACGGCGCCAGTAGAGGCCAAGCGCAGGTCGGTATCGATATTGACCTTACGTACGCCGTGCTTGATGCCTTCAACGATCTCGGAAACCGGCACACCGTAGGTTTCTGGAATCTCGCCGCCGTACTGATTGATCACCTCAAGCCACTCTTGCGGTACAGAAGATGAGCCATGCATGACCAAGTGAGTATCCGGGATGCGCGCGTGGATCTCTTTGATACGCTGAATAGATAGCGTATCGCCTGTCGGCGGCTTGGTGAATTTATACGCCCCATGGCTCGTGCCGATGGCGATGGCCAAGGCATCTACGTGGGTGGCTTTAACAAACTCGGCGGCTTCTTCCGGGTCGGTCAGAAGCTGTTCCATATCCAGCTTGCCTTCCGCACCAATGCCGTCTTCTTCACCGGCCATGCCGGTTTCCAGGCTACCCAGGCAGCCCAGCTCACCCTCAACGGAAACGCCACAGGCGTGGGCCATTTCAACGGTGCGACGCGTCACATCAACGTTGTAGGCGTAGTCGGTCGGTGTTTTTCCATCTTCACCCAGCGAGCCATCCATCATGACCGATGAGAAACCCAGCTGAATAGAGCGCTGGCACACCGCGGGGCTGGTGCCATGGTCCTGGTGCATAACTACCGGGATATGTGGGAACTCTTCAACGGCGGCCAGAATCAGGTGGCGCAGGAAAGGTGCGCCTGCGTATTTACGCGCGCCTGCAGAGGCTTGAACGATAACTGGCGAATCGGTCGCATCAGCTGCTTCCATGATGGCGCGCATCTGCTCAAGGTTATTAACGTTGAACGCCGGAATACCGTAGCCATATTCGGCAGCGTGGTCGAGCATCTGACGCATGCTGATCAAAGCCATGGGGTCACCTTCTTTAGTTATCAGTGTGAACGAGTGCGAAAATATGCAGGTTCAATTCGTTTAATGTTAACCGCGTTTGGCGGCTGCTTCGAGCGCGGCAACGGCAGGCAGCTGCTTGCCCTCAACATATTCAAGGAAAGCACCGCCCCCGGTTGAGATATACGAGACGCGATCCGCAATCGCATATTTATCGATGGCTGCTAACGTATCACCCCCGCCTGCAATAGAAAATGCATTGCTATCGGCAATGGCCTGGGAGATAACTTCCGTGCCTTTACCAAACTGGTCAATCTCAAATACACCCACTGGGCCATTCCATAAAATGGTGCCCGCGTCTTTGAGCATGCTGGCCAAATGCGCCGCTGTTTCAGGGCCAATATCCAGAATCATTTCATCGTCGTTAACCTGGTCGACAGGCTTAACCACCGCATCGGCTGATTCAGAAAACTCGGTCGCCACGACAACGTCGGTTGGTAATGGAATGGAGACCTTTTCCATCAGTGCCTTCGCTTGGGAAACCAGGTCGGCTTCATAGAGCGATTTGCCCACATTATAGCCTGCTGCGGCAATAAAGGTGTTGGCAATGCCGCCACCCACGATCAGTTGATCGCACTTATCCGATAGCGAATTAAGCACATCAAGTTTGGTAGAGACTTTGGAGCCGCCCACAATCGCAGCCATGGGGCGCGCCGGATTGGCCAAGGCTTTTTCAAGCGCATCGAGCTCTTGCGCCAACAGTGGGCCCGCACACGCGCTTGGTGCAAAGCGAGCAACGCCGTGGGTAGAGGCCTGAGCGCGATGGGCGGTGCCAAAGGCATCCATTACAAATACATCACATAGCGCCGCGTACTGTTTGGCGAGCTGTTCTGCGTCTTTCTTTTCGCCTACGTTAAAGCGAACGTTTTCAAGCAACGCGACCTGACCATTTTCAAGTGTCGGTGGTGTCTCAAGGTAGTCGCTGATCAGCTCGACCGTTTGGCCTAGCAGGTCGCTTAAATGTTTGGCCACCGGGGCGAGTGAGAACTCATCAGAGGGGTCACCTTCGGTTGGGCGACCAAGGTGACTCATCAGCATGACTTTAGCGCCCGCTTTCATCGCCGCCTGAATGGTAGGCAGCGCCGCTTTCAGACGTGCGTCGCTTGAGACATTGCCGTGCTTAATCGGCACGTTCAGGTCTTCGCGAATCAGCACGCGTTGCCCTTCCAAAGGCAGATCCATCATTTTTTGCACGTTCATGTGAGCGGTTTCCTCGTCTTCCGGCGGTGAATCGGGTAGTGATAGTTAGCCGATACGACTAAGCGGCGCGATCTCGGGAAAGCACGGCTAACCGTTGGGCAATATCGAGCATGCGGTTTGCAAAGCCCCACTCGTTATCAAACCAACATAAAAGCTTGATAAGGCGTTTTCCAGCGACGCGGGTTTGGGTCGCATCGAAAATGCCGGAATGTGGGTCATGATTAAAATCAATGGAGGCCATGGGCGCTTCGGTGTAGCCCAGCACGCCCGTAAGACGCTGCTGGCTAGCGTGATGCAGCAGGTTATTGATTTCCTGGGCGCTGGTGTCGTGACGCACGGTCAGTGCGGCATCCATCGCCGACACATTAATGGTGGGAACGCGGACGTGTAAACACTCAAATCGGCCTTCCAGATGTGGCATCAAACGGCTGATGCCGCGCGCAAGCCCTGTGTCCACCGGCACAATGGACTGCATGGCCGAGCGCGTCAGGCGCAGATCAGTTTGATGGTAAGCATCGATCACTGGCTGATCGTTCATCGCAGAGTGAATGGTCGTGGTTACCCCGTGCTCCAGTCCCAGCGTTTCGTCGAGCACGGTAAGCAAAGGAACCAAACAGTTGGTGGTACAAGAGGCCGCCGATAGGATGCGCTGAGAGAGTGTCAGCTCGTGCTGATTAATTCCCCACACGATCGTTGCATCGACATCGTTTTCCGCTGGCTGTGAAAACAGCAGGCGCTTTGCGCCAGCACTTAGATGCTGCTCGGCTGTCGCGCGATCTTTAAAACTACCTGAGCACTCAAGAACTAGATCAACCTTCAGCGCTTTCCACGGAAGTTGGCGTGGATCTTTTTCACATAGCACCTGAATGCGCTGTCCGTTGACCACTAACGCTTCACCGTCATTCTCGACGTTTCCTGGAAAGCGACCATGAGTCGTGTCGTAACGGGTCAGGTAGGTAATCGTCGCCAGGTCAGAAAGCTCATTGATAGCGACGACCTCAAGACGCGAGTCGCCACGTTCAATCAGTGCCCGCAATACGCACTGGCCAATACGCCCATAACCATTAATGGCGATGCGATAGGTAGGAGCAGCGTGTGTAGAGGCAGATGTAGCCATGTAAGAAAGCGGCTCTTGGAAGGTGAATCAGTGACCGTCAATAAATAAAAAACATTCGCAATAATAGCGTATTTCAACCGCCTGCGCCTATCAGATGCCAAGCGAAAGGCAGCATCAGGGCAGTGAAAATGCCGGTAAGACTCATCCCAAGAGAGGCAAAGGCGCCTGCGGCCGGGCTGATTTCAAACGCTCTTACCGTTCCGATCGCATGGCCGTTTAGCCCCAGCGCAAAGCCGATAATGCGCTCGTCTTCAATGTTTAAAAAGCGTGCAGCAAGGCTGACGAACGCGGCGGTAGCAACGCCGGTAATCAGCAGTGCGCCCAACAAGAGCGCCACCGAGCCGCCAATCTGCTCGGTAATGCCAATCGCGATAGGCGCCGTTACGGACTTTGCCGCAATAGAGGCGAGAATAAGGGGTGAGCTACCCAACACCCAGGCAATTAGCAGGGCGTAGCAAGCCGCAAGCGTGGCTGCAATCGGCAGGCAGATAGTAAGAGGTCGCCATAGTGCCCGAATATGCGGCAACTGCTGATAAAGCGGCATACCCAACGCGACGGTCGCGGGCCCTAACAAAAAGGTCAGCCAAGCGGCATCCTGCCGATAGGTGTCATACGGCAGGCCAATGGCGGCAAGCGTGGCAGCAAGCAGAAGTGCAGCGATCAAAATAGCCGGTAGCCAGGTCGGCTTTTTTAATCGTTTGAAAATCAGGTTACCCAACAAAAACGCCGCTAACGTTAGCCCAACGGCAAACAGCGGCGTCGTACTTAAGGTGCTTAGCAGGGCATTAGCGGGCATGCATTTTTTCCATCAGGCGCTTAAGTAGCCACAGCGTGGTGGTCACGCTTAATAGCGTACCCACAATCAGCGCACAAAGAATGGCTAGCCACTGGCCTGCAAGCTCATCAAGAATAAAAAACACGCCCACCACGCCCGGCATAATCAGCATGGCAAGCAGGCCGATTAATGGCTGCGCTGCGGCGGCGATTGTCGAGGGGACTCGTCCCCAAACGGCTAGCGTTGCGGTTAATAACAGCATACCGACAACGCCGGATGAAACCGGAAGGCCGGTAAAGTAAACCGTTACTTCACCGATCAACCAGTAACTCACTAGCCATAAAAAGCCATTAAGTGCAGGCATTGTTAGCCAAGCAGTTCATTGGCATTTTTGAGGATATTCTCAACCGTAAAGCCGAAGTGCTTGAACAGCTCACCCGCGGGGGCGGATTCGCCGAACGTGGTCATGCCGATCACACGGCCGTCCAGACCCACATACTTGTGCCAGTAGTCGGCATGTGAGGCTTCAATGGCAATGCGCTTGGTGACCGCCCTGGGCAGTACGCTTTCCCGGTACTCGGCGTCCTGACCGTTGAAGCGGTAGGTCGACGGCATGGAGACCACGCGTACTGCTTTGCCCTGCTTTTCAAGCTCGGCGGCAGCGTCCATGGCCAGCCCCACTTCCGAACCGGTGGCAATCAGGATCAGCTCGGGCGTACCGTCGCTGTCTTTTAGCACGTAACCACCACGCTGAATGGAAGCCAGTTGGGCTTTGGTGCGCGCCTGGTGCGGCAGGTTCTGACGCGACAGGATCAGCGCCGTGGGGCCAGAGTGACGCTTGATGGCCGCATCCCAGGCGGCGGCGGTTTCCACGGCGTCACACGGGCGCCAGGTGTTCAGGTTCGGCGTCGTGCGCAGGCTGGTCAGCTGCTCGATGGGCTGGTGGGTCGGGCCATCTTCTCCCAGGCCAATGGAGTCATGGGTAAATACGTAGATCGCCTGCTGACCCATTAACGCCGCCATGCGAACCGCGTTGCGCATGTACTCCATGAAGATCAGGAAGGTTGCACCGTACGGGACAAAACCACCGTGCAGGGCGATACCGTTCATTACCGCGCCCATGCCGAACTCACGTACGCCATAGTGCAGGTAGTTACCGCTGGCATCTTCCGGCGTAATCGCTTTGGCACCCTTCCAGAAGGTCAGGTTGGACGGCGCAAGGTCCGCACTGCCGCCGAGCAGTTCCGGCATTTTCGGACCAATCACGTTAAGCGCTTCCAGCGACGCTTTACGGGTGGCGATGCTGGCGCCTTTTTCCTGGGCCTGCTCGATGAGGGCTTCGGTCGGTATTTCAGCCGGCAGTTGGCCTTTCATGCGGCGCTTGAATTCCTGCGCCTCGGCCGGGAACGCCTCGGCATAGCGGGCAAAGCGCTTTTCCCATTCCTGCTGGCGGGTTTTACCTGCTTCACGCGCATCCCAGCCAGCGTACACGGGCTCGGGAATATGGAACGGCGCGTGGGGCCAGTCCAACTGCTTGCGTGCCAGGGCAACTTCTTCTTCGCCCAACGGCGCGCCGTGCGACTCTTCCTTGCCCTGCTTGTTGGGTGCACCGAAACCGATAATCGTTTTACAGATAATCAGGCTGGGCTTGTCATCGTTCTGTTTGGCAAGTGCAATGGCGGCCTGGATCTCTTCCGGCTTGTGACCATCGACATTGGGCACCACGTGCCAGCCGTAGGCTTCAAAGCGTTTGGCGGTATCGTCGGTAAACCAGCCTTCCACTTCCCCATCAATCGAAATGCCGTTGTCGTCATAGAGCGCAATCAGCTTGCCCAGCTGCTGAGTACCCGCCAGCGACGCCGCCTCATGGGAAATACCTTCCATCAGGCAGCCGTCACCCAAAAAGCACCAGGTGTGGTGATCGACAATGGTGTGGCCCGAGCGGTTGAACTGCGCTGCCAGGGTTTTTTCGGCAATCGCAAAGCCGACCGCGTTGGCAAACCCCTGACCGAGCGGGCCGGTGGTGGTTTCGATGCCGGGCGCGTAGCCAAATTCCGGATGGCCGGCGGTGGGCGAGTGCAACTGCCGGAAGTTTTGAAGCTGTTCCAGACTTAACTCATAGCCGCTTAAGTGCAGCAGAGAGTAGAGCAGCATTGAGCCGTGGCCATTGGACAGCACGAACCGGTCACGATCGGCCCACGTTGGGTCTTCGGGGTTGTGCTTGAGGTGGTCATTCCACAGCACCTCGGCGATATCAGCCATGCCCATGGGGGCGCCAGGGTGGCCGGACTTGGCCTTCTGAACAGCATCCATGGAAAGGGCGCGAATGGCATTGGCCAGCTCAAAACGGGACGGCATGGGGTGCTCCTCGCCTGAAAACGGAAATAATGAAGGCGCTATTGTCGCTGACTTCCCCTGTTGCGGCAAATGCGGCGGCAAATGTAGCGGCAAATTATAGGCCACATTCTGGGAAGAACTCTCAACAGCGTGTAGACTCTGCCTCCCGAAGCGGTGGTCAACCTGGTAAGGCCGCTTCCTTATATGGGCAGGGAACCTCCTGCCGTGATTTCCTGCTGATGCTGCGAGTAGTGAGCAGCTGTCATACAGAGGGTCGAGAGCGCGATGAGCGAATATTCCCTGTTTACCTCGGAGTCTGTCTCCGAAGGTCATCCCGATAAAATTGCCGACCAGATTTCGGATGCGGTGCTGGATGCTATTATCGCCCGGGATAAACAGGCACGGGTTGCTTGTGAAACCATGGTGAAAACCGGTGTAGCAATTATCGCTGGTGAAATTACTACCTCGGCGTGGGTGGATCTGGAAACGCTGGTACGCGACGTGATTACCGACATCGGTTACACCTCTTCCCACGTTGGCTTTGATGGCGCGACATGTGGCGTGATTAACCTGATCGGCAAGCAGAGTGTTGAAATTGCCCAGGGCGTTGACCGTACCAAGCCAGAAGACCAGGGCGCTGGTGACCAGGGCCTGATGTTTGGTTACGCGACCAACGAAACCGATTCGTTTATGCCTGCGCCGATCCACTACTCGCATCGTTTGGTTGAGCGTCAGGCTGAACTGCGCAAAAACGGTCTGTTGCCGTGGCTACGCCCGGATGCCAAAAGCCAGGTGACCTTCCGCTATAACGAACAGGGCCAACCCTGTGGCGTTGATGCGGTGGTGCTTTCCACCCAGCACGACCCTGAGATTGATCAGGAAGACCTGCGTAAAATGGTCAAGCGCGAAATCATCGAACAGGTGATTCCGGCTGAATGGCTCAATGAAAATACCCAGTACCACATCAACCCAACCGGTAAGTTTGTGATTGGTGGCCCGGTAGGTGACTGTGGCTTAACCGGCCGCAAGATCATCGTTGACACCTACGGCGGTATGGCACGCCATGGCGGCGGTGCGTTCTCGGGCAAAGACCCTTCAAAAGTCGACCGTAGTGCGGCCTATGCGGGCCGTTACGTGGCCAAGAACGTGGTGGCGGCAGGTCTTGCCGATAAGTGCGAGATTCAGGTTTCCTACGCGATTGGTGTCGCGGAGCCGACCTCCGTTGCTATCGATACCTTCGGCACCGGCAAAATTGACGATGCCCGGATTGTTGAGCTGGTGAACGAGCACTTTGATCTGCGCCCCTACGCGATCACCAAAATGCTCGACCTGCTGCACCCGATGTATCAGCTGACGGCTGCCTACGGCCACTTTGGTCGGGCACCGTTCGAGCACAGCTACACCTGGAGCGACGATAAAGGCGAACAGCACACTGAGACCTTTACCGCCTTCCCTTGGGAGAAGACCGATAAAGCCGATGCGCTGCGTAAGGCCGCTGGTTTGTAAGATATTCGCTAGGCGGTTTGTAAGAGAACGCCCCTTTGGCTCTGCCAGGGGGCGTTTTTTTATGCTGCGTGTTTTAGGCTAGGCAGTACAACAACTTGGGGAAAGTGTTATGCCGGCAGCACGCTGGGAAAAAATCATGAGAGGGTTGCTGTTGATGGTGGCGCTTGGCATGACAAGTAGTACGGCTATGGCGGCTTGCCCCACGTGGCCCAATGAACGGCTTGAGCAGGAGACTCTCGCGCTCGCCGCGCAAGTCGCCCAATGGGACCATGCCTATCATGAAGAGGGCATCTCGTTGATTGATGATGTGCTCTACGACCAGGCCCTTATCCGCCTCCAGGATTGGCGCGCCTGCCTAAACGACGCTACTGCTCATCAACCGCTTACCCGGGTAACGTCCAGCCGCCGTACGCTTGAGCATCCGGCTGCCCAGCAAGGGTTGGATAAAACCGATGAAGCAGGCGTGCGCCGCTTTACCAGTCGCCGTGAAAATTTATGGATACAGCCCAAGGTGGACGGCGTGGCGGTAACGCTGCGCTATCAGGCAGGCGAGTTGGTTGAAGCGGTCAGCCGAGGGGATGGACAGCAGGGGCAGGATTGGACGGCCCGCGCCTTACAATTACCCAGCGTGCCTAATACGCTGCCTAGCACTACTTCAGCCATTTTTCAGGGCGAGCTTTATTGGCAGCTTGATGAACATGTTCAGTCGCGTACGCTTGGTTCCGGGGCCCGTGGGGCCGTGGCGGGGGCTATGGCGCAAGCAAGCCCAACCGAGGACGTGCTGGCGCAGGTCGGGCTGTTTGTATGGGGCTGGCCGGATGGGCCAACCGACATGACTGAGCGGCTGGCGCAACTGAATGCACTTGGGTTTGATACCGCCCGCTACACGCATTTATTAAGTGATGAATCGGATGCGGCTTACTGGCGGGAGGCGTGGTTTAACGGCGCGCTGCCGTTTGCAACCGACGGCGTAGTGATTAAACAGGCGGAGCGCCCGGGTATTCGGCGCTGGTCCACGGCCCCGCCAGAATGGGCGATTGCCTGGAAATACCCACTGCAGAAAGCGCTGGCAGAAGTGCGTGGCGTGGAGTTTCGCATTGGGCGAACTGGGCGTATCACGCCACTGATCTGGCTCTATCCGATTGAATTGGAAGGTCGGCGTATCAGTCGCGTATCGCTGGGCTCACTCGACCGCTGGGAAAACCTCGATATACGCCCCGGCGACCAGGTGGCCATAACCCTGGCCGGGCTTACCATCCCTCAGCTTGAAGAGGTGGTATGGCAAACCCAGGAACGCACCGTCGTGGAGGCCCCCTCTGAGACTACCTACCATTTGCTGAGCTGTTTTCAGCATAGCCCAGGCTGCACGTCCCAATTGCTGGCGCGGTTTACCTACCTTGGCGAACAGCTGGGTTTTCAAGGCGTGGGCGAAGGCACCTGGCAAGCGTTACTTGAGGCCGGGCTGGTGCCGGATCTACTGGCCTGGTTATCGCTTGAACCCGATCAGCTGCGCCAAGCGAACGGAATTGGCGAGGCGCGTAGCGACTCACTTTATCGGCAGTTTCAGGCGGCCAAGGCTGCTCCCTATGATGCCTGGTTAAAAGGGCTGGGGTTGCCGCCTGCTGGCGCTGCCAGCCTGCCTGATTGGCAAGTGGCGAGCACGTATCCGCCAGGCGACTGGGAAGCCCTGCCGGGCATCGGTCCAGGCAGAGCCCAAGCGCTTGAGGCCTTTTTCTCCCATACCCAAATGCAGGCCATGGCTGAGCAGCTTCGCGCGTTGAACGTAGCGGGGTTTACGACACAACCCTAACCAAGCCCGGTGGCGCGCAGCATGAGCCCCAGATAGAAGGGAATCAGTAGCGGCGCCATCAGCGTGGTTACCAGCACCGCCAGTGCCCCTTTTTGCGGCTGGATACCCAGCTCCATGGCGACCACCACCACGTTAGAAGCCATGGGCACCACGCCTAATAGCAGTATCGCCATGGCCAGTTCTGCAGGCACCGGCATGAGCATCTGTAATAGCATGACCGCGGCAAAGGTAGCCACTGGCCAAACGATATACCGAAGCCCTACGCAGGCGGCGATAAAGCGCGTATCCCAGGCCGCCAGCGTTACCCGGCTAAGTGTCATGCCAATAATCATCATTCCCAGCAGCGTATAGGTCGCGGGAAAAACATCCAGCGAGCTAGCCAGGGCCGTAGGCAGCGTAACATCGAGCGAGCTCAGCAGTAGCGCCAGCAAAAACGTGTAGATCAGCGGAAGGCGTGAAATCTTGATCAGACTTTGGCGAATCGAGAAGTGACCACGGGCGCTTAAGTAAAAACCCACGGTAAATTCATACAAATTGATGCCCAGCATGCAGAACAGGTAGAGCGTTACGCCTTCCGGAGGCAAGAGAATCAGCGCTACCGGTAAACCGAAATAACCGGTGTTGCCTGTCCCGGATGAAAACGCCAGCAGCGCGCCTTCCTGCGGGCCAAAGCGGTGTTGCGTTACGCGCTGAACCAGCAGCGCCAGAAGGCTAACCAGCACAAACAGCGAAAGCGTTAAGACCAGGTACTCAGGCGTTGGTCCCCCATTCATCAGCGCGCGAAAAATGGTTAAAGGCGCAATGAGATAAACCAGCAGCGTGGCAATGGGCCTTGGGTCGATTTTTAACCGTTGGGCGGCAATCCAGCCCAAGCCTACAAAGCTTAGCAGCATGAGTAGCGGGCCTATTAACGCGCTGGGTGATAGCTCCATATGCCCTCCTGACGGCATAAAAGGGTGGGTAACATGAGCCGAATTAAAGGCTAAACGTGGAATCTTTCATTAGCCGCGGCGCAATAGAACAGCGAGAATACACCAAAATATCACTCTTTATTTTATTGTTCTGTATGAGGAAACCCCATGAGCAGCCAACAGCATCCGCTCGGTATCAGCTTTGAATTCTTCCCGCCCAACACGGATGCTGGGCGCGACAAGCTGATGCTGGTACGCGATGAGCTGGCCACTCGTAATCCGCGGTTTTTCTCTGTGACCTATGGCGCAGGCGGCTCCACCCAAGCGCGTACGCGGGACACCGTACGTACGGTTGGCCAGACCGGTATTACTACCGCACCGCACCTTTCGTGCATTGGCAGTGAAAAAGCCCAGCTGCGTGATTTGCTGTCCCAGTACCGCGAAGAAGGCATTAACAGCCTGGTCGCCCTGCGTGGTGATATGCCTTCCGGGATGGCCAGCATCGGCGAGCTACGCTATGCCAACGAGCTGGTGGAGTTTATTCGCAACGAGACGGGCGATCATTTTAATATTGCTGTGGCGGCCTACCCGGAATCCCACCCTCAGGCAGCTAACCTTGATAAAGATATCGAAAACTTCGCGCGTAAAATGAAGGCGGGCGCCGATATGGCGATTACCCAATACTTCTTCACCGCCGATGCTTACTTCAACTTTGTTGATAAAGTGCGCGCGCTAGGCGTTGAACAGCCGATTATCCCCGGTATTATGCCGATCACTAACTACACCAAGCTGGCGCGGTTTTCGGATAGCTGTGGCGCGGAAATTCCTCGCTGGATGCGCAAGCAGCTGGAAAGCTATGGCGATGACAGCGCAGCAATTGCCAAATTTGGCACCGAGGCAGTAAGCCGTCTTTGCCAGCGCCTGCTGGATGGTGGTGCGCCAGGGCTGCACTTCTATACCCTTAACCAGGCGGCTCCCGTGCTGAAAGTGGTCGATAATCTGGTGGGCTAACTGCGATAGCCTGTTGATTTAAATCGCACCATACAAAACGCCCCGCTCAGTTGAGCGGGGCGTTTTACGTTATGCCTTACTGGTTTTGTTGGTTAGTGGCCCACTAACTCGCTGACGCTTGCACCTTGTCAGCTGTCTTGCCGCCACCAAATTGCTTGCGCTGGATGATGACGAGACCAGCGCCAATTACAAGGCCCACGATATCGGTGTAGATACCACCATAAATCATGCACATTGCACCGACCAACATGATAACCCGCTTAAACACGTTCACCGGGCCAAAGAACCAGGCCTGCACCATACCCGAAAGCAGAATGATACCCAGCGTGGCGGTAACGCCCACTCGCAGAATCTGCATGGCAGAGCCTTCCATCAACATGGCCGGGCTGTAGAAGAACATGAACGGTACGATAAAGGCCGCCAGACCAATCTTGAACGATGCCACCGACGTACCCATGGGGTTATCGCCAGAAATACCGGCTGCTGCGTAAGAGGCCAGCGCCACCGGCGGCGTAATGGCCGATACAACCGCAAAGTAGAACACGAAGAAGTGGGCAATAAGCGGCTCAATACCGATATTAATTAGCCCTGGTGCCACGACCGATGCGGCGACGGCGTAGGCCGCCGTGGTCGGCATGCCCATGCCCAGCAAGATACTGATCAGCATGGCAAAGATAAGTGCTAGTAGTTGGCTAACACCTGCCAGTCCCAATAGCAGCGAGGAGAAGCGCGCGCCCACACCGGTGAGCGAAATAACCCCTACGATTAAGCCCGCACAGGCACAGACAGCGATGATCTGGATGGCCATGGTGCCCGCCAGTTGCAGCGCCTTGAGAATGGCGGTCACGCCCATTTTGTTGGGTGAAATCCAGCTGACAACGGCGGCCGAGGCGGTGGCCAAGGTGCCTGCCCTAATCACCGAATAGCCCATAAACAGCGCGGCTATCAGGATAATGATGGGGGCAAAGAGGTAGGCTTGTTTGGCCAATTTAGTGAAGCGTGGAATCTCATCTTTACGCATACCACGCATGCCTTTACGGGCCGCTTCAAAATCCACCATAAAGTAGATAGACGCGAAGTAAAGAATTGCCGGGATCAACGCTGCAATGGCGATGTCGGTATAGGGAATGCCCGTGACTTCCGCCATGATAAAGGCGCCTGCCCCCATAATCGGCGGCATGATTTGCCCGCCGGTTGAGGCTGCTGCTTCAATAGCGCCCGCGCTACGTGCGGGGTAACCCACCTTTTTCATTAGCGGAATGGTCAGTGAACCGGTCGATACCACGTTACCCGCGGAAGTACCGTTGATCATGCCCATTAGGCCCGAGGCAAAAATAGACACTTTGGCGGGGCCTCCACGGGCACGCCCGGCAGCGGCAAAGGCGAAGTTCACAAAATAGTCGCCTACTTTTGACGCTTGCAGGAAGGCGGCAAAAATAATGAACAGAATAATATACGTCGAGGAGACGGCGATGGTGGGGCCCAAGACACCGGCGTCGGTATAAAGCTGGCTAAAAAAGCGCTGCATGGATAGGCCAGGATACCCCAGGAAGCCGGGCAGGTAAGGGCCGGCAAAGACATATGTCAGGAAGATGAGTGAAATAATGACCAGCGCAAGGCCCGCTACTCGCCGGGTAAGCTCCAGAATAAGCAGGGACCCGGCAATCGCCGCCCAGGAAATCCCGATAGGCGCAAAGGAGGTGCCCGTTGAAGCGCGCAGAGGTGTGTTGTACATGATCAGTAAATAACCGGCGCTGGCCAGGGCACACACCATCAGGACTAAATCGGCCGGGTTAAAAGAGCCGCGTGCCTGGCGGAAAAACCATGAAAGCACAATGGCGGCAACGGTCGTTGCTATTAATGGATAACCGTAGTGCCAGGTTTCAACGATTGGGTCGATGCGCATCGCACCACCGCTCAGGGTTTGTTGCATCAAAAAAACCTGAGCAAGCGTGTAGAGGGCCGGTATCAGCAGCGCGTAGCCTACCCACGTTAGCCAAGCGGGTGATGCGTTCTGGCCATCTTCGGCAAACCGAGCTCCCGCAAACAGGCCGTAGCCCAGGATCAGTGCCCCTGCAATATGCACAATACGAAACGACCAGGTCTCCATGGGATACACGTTGAGTGACACCAAGTGGAAACTTGAGTAGGCAATGGCTAGCCCGGCAAACAGGAAAAACTGCCAACCGGTAAATAGGCGACGGTTGGATTCAACGATGTCTTCATCGACGCCCTCTGCAACAACGGTAGGCGATGAAGCAAGCTGGACATCATCCTTGAGGTCATCAGAGGTTTGGGGGGTTGTGGGACTCATCAGAGTTCACCCTCACAGCAGGAGCAAAAAAAGGAGCACTAGCCAAAGCTGCCCCGCCTGGAAAACCAGGACGGGGCAGCCAGATGATGCGTAAAGTTTTAGTTGATCAGGTCTTCAGAGATTTCGTAGCCGTTCTCTTCGTACCAACGAGCAGCGCCTGGATGGAAGGGGAGAACGCTGTTGTGTACGATATTTTCCGGAATGCTGGTTTCAGCACTGCGGTGAATAGAGCGCATACGGTCGTTGTTTTCCATGGTCACTTTGGTGACTTCGTAGATGAAGTCTTCCGGAAGATCACAGCCCGCAATCGCAAAGTTCCACATGGAAACAGCGCGAGCATCTTCCTCAAGCGTTGAGTAGGTGCTGGCAGGAATAGTGAATTCAGCCACTGGGAAGGTGTCCAGTACGGTCGCAAGCTCATCTTCGTTGAACTCGATGATGTTCACATCCGTTTGCACTTCCAACTGACTAACGGCAGGAATCGGGATGCCGGCTGCAAAAGCGATGACGTCCAACAGGCCGTCCTGCAACTGACCGCCAAGGTCAGACCAGCCGCCGTTGCGGCGGTCGAAGTTTACGCCCAACGTTTCCAGCATCGATGGGAAATAGGTGTCAGACGTTGATGCTGCGGGACCAAAGCCAATACGCGCACCGTCCGGAATGTCCGAAATGGACTCAATGCCTGAGCTTGAAAGCGCGGCAATCGAGAACGGCGTTTCATACATCGGGAACAGTGCACAGACGTTATCCATCACCATGCCGGGTGCCAGCGGGCTTTTGCCGTTAACCGCATCAGAAGCGGGGCCCATGGTGGTTAAGCCAAAGGCCATATCGCCGCTATGAACAAGTGCCAGGTTTTGAGTAGGGCCGCCCGTTACTTCACCGCCGCCAGAAACGCCTAATTCATCAGCAATAAAGTTGGCCCAGCCAGAGCCGTAAACGAAAAACGTGCCGCCTTGGCTTGCGGTACCTACCGTAAAGTTTTCTGGCCAGTCAGCACGCTCAGCATGGGCGCTGGCAGAAGCGAGTAACGCGCCACCTGCAAGCAGGGCGAGAGTTTTAGGCATCATGGTGCGCATGGCATGTTTCCTTAACTGTTCTTGGGATTGTAGGCTGGCAAGCGCAAGCCGCTTTCCAGTGACAATAATATTTAAGCAACCATTTAAGAGCGATTGCCGTGCCATTTATAGGATAGTTAAGTAAAAACAAACGCTTGCTTTTAGAGTCTTCAACTTTAGTGGAAACTCCCTGGCGTCTAACTGTCTGGCAATACGCACGCGGGGTGACAAGTAGTGTGCGGCTTTCCGCACACTGTTGGGTGCGCGCTAAGAAAGTAGAGAAAGTGCAATGAGAGGGTGCCGTGGCCCCCTGTTTTGAAGGGCTGGAAGCTGAGGGGTAGAGGTGAAAGGTAAGACAGGAGGGCACAAAGCCCTCCCAGTCATGACTTACGTATTGGGCTTACCAGGGTCAAGAATCCGTACTGGCTGGATATCCTGACTCTGTTGCTCCTCTCGCACCTGGTTCACCCGGGTTGTTAGCTCAGGTGAGTCGTTATCTTCAATGGGCAGTTGCTCAAAGAAGTCACAGCTCACGCACTCCCGATAGCGAATACCGTTTTGCTCCCAGGCTCGAACACGGTCCATTGCGGCGCAGCGCGGGCAGATAACACCCGCAATAAAGCGTTTAACGGTCGACATGGTGTTCTCCAAACGCACGGTGCCAATGAAATAATAGACACCGTGCTGAGTTCAATAAGCGGTTAGGCCGCGCGAATACCGCTATGGCGCAATAGGGGCTCGACACTTGGCTCGCGGCCGCGGAAGGCCACAAATAGCTCTGCGGCATCGCGTGCTCCGCCTTGTTCCAGAATCTGGTGGCGGAAGCGTTGTCCGGTTTCAGCATCAAAAATACCGGCCTCCTCAAAGGCGCTCCAGGCATCCGCAGAGAGCACTTCGGCCCATTTGTAGCTGTAGTACCCCGCCGCATAGCCGCCAGCAAAAATATGCGCAAAGCTGTTTTGGAAGCGATTGAAGGGCGCCGCCGGTACGACTGAAGTGGCGCTGCGTACATCATCCAACAGCGTTTGAATATCGCTGGCGCTGGGCGCGCTTAATTCATGGTGTAAACGCAGGTCAAAGATCGAGAATTCGAGCTGACGCACCATGCCCATCGCGGACTGGAAGTTTTTGGCCGCCTGAAGGCGTTCAAGCAGCTCAGCCGGTAAGGCTTCCCCGGTTTCTACGTGCTTGGCCAGCAGGTTAAGCCCTTCACGCTCCCAGCAGTAGTTCTCCATAAACTGGCTGGGCAGTTCCACCGCATCCCAGGCAACGCCGTTGATACCTGAAATGTCGGCGATATGCTGCTTGGTCAGCATATGGTGAAGGCCGTGTCCAAATTCATGGAACAGGGTCGTTACTTCATCATGGGTAAGCAGGGCAGGCTTGCCACCGATGGGCGCCGTAAAATTACAGGTTAAAAAAGCCACCGGCAACTGAATACCATGCTCAGTTTGACGGCGTACTCGACAGTCGGCCATCCAGGCGCCGCCGCGTTTGCCTTCCCGAGCGTAGAGGTCAAGGTAGAACCCGGCAATGGGCTGGCCATGCTCGCTAATACGGAAATAGCGCACATCGCTATGGTAGCTTGGCGCCTCACTATCTTCTTCTACCTGCACGCCATAAAGCCGCTCAACCACTTGAAAGAGACCGTTAATCACGTGTGGTGCAGGAAAATAGGGGCGTAGCTGCTCTTGGGAAATGGCATGGCGCGCTTCACGCAGCTTTTCGCTAACGTAAGCAATATCCCACGGCTCCAGCGCATCAATGCCCAGCTCGTCGCGCGCGTAAGCGCTTAGCTCGGCAAACTCCTCTTTTGCTTGAGGGACGGCGCGACGGGCCAAGTCACCCAGAAAATCGAGCACTTGCTCGGGAGAGTCCGCCATCTTGGTGGTCAGTGAAAAGTCAGCATAGGTGTTGAACCCCAGCAGCGTCGCCAGTTCCTGGCGTAGTGCCAGCATCTCTTCCATCAACGGAGCGTTATCAAACGTGCCCGCATCAGGGCCTTGGTCTGAGGCGCGGGTGACAAACGCGGTATACACCTCGCGGCGCAGCTCACGATTTTCAGCGTAGCTAACGACGGGGAAGAAGCTTGGGAAATCCAGCGTAATCCGATAGCCCGAAACGCCCTTGGCTTCAGCAGCCGCTTTCAAGGTATCGAGCGCGCTGGAAGGCAGCCCAGCGAGTTCCTCTTCACTATTGAGGTCCTTGTGCCATGCCTGGGTGGCATCCAGCACATTGTTGGAGTATTGATTGGAGAGCGTTGAAAGGCGCGACTGAATGTCACCGTAGCGTGCTTTTTTGTCGGCAGGCAGGTCGACCCCGGCGAGGCGGAAATCGCGCAGTGCATTATTAACGGTGCGCTGCTGTGCGGCATCCAGCGCGCTCCAGTTGTCACTCTCCTTGAGCGCTTGCCAGCCGTGGAAAAGCCCTTCGTGCTGGCCGACCCACGTGCCAAAGGCGGAAAGCTGTTCCAGGCAGGTTTGGTAAGCTTCGCGCAGCTCAGGCGTGTTCATCGTGCTATTTAAGTGTGACACCGGCGACCATGCTTGGGAGAGTCTATCGCTTACCGCTTCCAGCGGAACGGCAAAGCTCTCCCACGTGGGCGGTGTTTCTGCGGCCTGCTGGGCCAAGCGGTCAATCGTTTCACGGTTCTCACTTAAAAGCGCTTCCACCGCGGGCACCACATGCTCGGCACGCATTTCAGCGAAGGGGGGAAGCTTGTGCGTTGCAAGCAGCGGATTGTGGGTCATAAGCACCTCAGTTGGCAGCGTTAATGAGTGCAAAAACGCGTAATAATAGCTAAACAGTGTGGGCACAGGGGCGCTGTTTCAATGGCAAGGTTTGGTCTCTTGGCAGGCGCCTGCTAGTCTTGCCGCCTTTTAGTGCCCACGATGGCAGGAGTCAATAATGAGCGAGACGCTGGAGCGCTGGGGGTCTAAGCGGGCCTTTATCCTGGCAATATCGGGTGCTGCGGTGGGGCTGGGCAACATCTGGCGCTTCCCTTATGTGGCGGGTGAAAATGGCGGGGCCGCGTTTTTATTAATTTACGTGGCGTTTGTGCTGCTGCTGGGTATTCCCGTCATGATGGCTGAAATTCTCATTGGCCGGGCTGGGCGGCGTGGTCCGTTGCAGGCATTGGGCGCACTGGCTGCTGAAGCAGGGGCCTCCATGTACTGGCGTTGGCTCGGGCTCTTTGGGGCGTTTACTGTTTTTTGTATTTTGTCCTTCTATTCAGTGGTGTCTGGCTGGTCGATCGAGTTTTTGGTGGCCTCCATCAACGGGCAATTTAACGGGGCAACAGCGGCTGAGATTGGCGCTGGTTTCGATGCATTTTTAGCAAGCCCTGGGCTTTTGATTTTCAATCACTCTCTGTTTCTGTTTATGACCATGACCGTGGTGGCGGCTGGCGTGGCTAAGGGGCTTGAGCGGCTTAACAATCTACTCATGCCGCTGCTGTACGTGCTGCTGTTGCTGTTGGCCGGATACGCTGCCACCACCGAGGGCTTCTCCACGGCGTTGACGTGGCTATTTTTACCCTCCTTTGAGGCAATCACACCTACCGTGGTGCTGCATGCCATGGGCCATGCGTTTTTCACTCTGGCGGTAGGGGCCTGCGCGCTGATGGCGTATGGCGCTTATATGCCGGAAGAGCAGAGCTTGCCTAAAGCGGCGTTTGCCGTTGCCGTACTGGATATTAGCGTGGCGTTGCTGGCGGGTATCGCGATTTTCTCGGTGGTGTTTGCCCAAGGGATGGACCCGGCTGAGGGCCCGGGCCTGATGTTTGTGACCCTGCCGATAGCCTTTTCTGAGTTGCCCGGCGGCGCGTTCTGGCTAAGCGTGTTCTTCCTGTTGTTACTGCTCGCTACCTGGACATCGGCCATTAATCTGGCAGAGCCCATGGTCGCGACGCTGCAGGGGCTTGGGCTTCGGCGCAGTATGGCAACGGCGATCATCGCGCTCAGTGTTTGGCTCATGGGATTGTTGTCGGCGTTCTCTTTCTCAACCCTGGCGGAGTTCCAACCACTCTTTGGGCGCAATATCTTTGAATTGGTCAGTAGCATTCCACCAGACATATTTTTGCCCTTGGGTGGCTTGATGATTGCCACGTTTGCTGCCTGGATAATGCCGCAGAAGAGAGCAATGAAAGCGTTAGGCGCCGGGGAAAGTGGCTACCTGCTATGGCGTAATATTGTGCGCTGGGTCTCGATTCCGCTGACGTTTATCGTCTTGCTGAGTGGGCTTTTATAGCGCTATGCCGCTTGTGAGTGGATATATCCGCCATCAATAGAGCAGTATGTGCTTGGAGCAGGTACTTGGAATGCGTACTTGAAATACGTACTTGGAAATAGGCTCTTTAGGAGAGTGCAATGAAAGAGGCAGCGAGCAGTGCGCTAAGAGAGTTTAAAGGCCATTCGCCCCGCTTGGGCGAGCGCGTGTATATCGACCCAGCAAGCGTGGTCATTGGTGACGTTGAGCTGGGCAATGACTGTTCGGTATGGCCAATGACGGTGATTCGTGGCGATATGCACCGGATTCGTATTGGCGCTCGTACCAGCGTGCAGGATGGCAGCGTGCTGCATATTACTCACGCTAGTGAGTTTAACCCGGAGGGCTTTCCACTCACGATTGGCGAAGATGTGACGATTGGTCATAAAGCCATTTTGCATGGCTGTACGCTGGGCAGCCGTATTTTGGTTGGTATGGGCGCTATCGTGATGGACGGCGCGGTGGTTGACGATGAAGTGATCATTGCCGCTGGGGCTGTTGTCACACCCGGTAAGCACTTGGAGAGTGGCTATGTTTACGCCGGTAATCCTGCCAAGGCGCTACGCCCCTTAAAAGAAAAAGAGCGGGCCTTCTTCCCCTATACCGCAGGTAACTACGTAAAACTTAAGGATCAATTTTTAGCCGAAGCCTGCTTATGATTAAGTTCAGCTAACATATTGGCTTGCCGTCCTTTTTTCTGAACTAGCCATGTTGTAATCTTAAAAAATCTGGTAATTTATCCAGTTTTTTCAGGATGCCGCGATAACATGGCGAACTTTCGCACGCATATGACGGTAGCGACTGCGGGCGGCATGTTAATGGCGTACGCGGGTTGGCAAGCCCAGTGGTGGCCTTATTCTCAAGCCATGCTAATCGTGGCGTTGGTCGCCTTTGGCGGCATTTTGCCCGATATTGATGCTGACCGATCACGCTCTATCCGTTTGATTTTTAATATTCTTTCCGTGCCATCATTGGTGGTGGGCGTAATGTTGCTGGAGTCATGGCTGACGCCAGGCATGTTGCTGGTAGCTTGCGGCGGTATTTATTTCTCGGTGCGGTATTTGGCGGGAATACTGTTCTCAAAACTGACGGTTCACCGTGGCATTTGGCACTCGCTGATGGCGGCCGGGCTATGTTCGCTATTAACGGCTGCGCTGAGTTTTCATCTGCTTGTTCAGCCTGCGGGGTTAGCGTGGACACACGGTATGGCCGTGCTGCTGGGGTTTATTATTCACCTGGTACTGGATGAGATGTATAGCGTGGATTTGGAGGGGGCGCGGCTTAAGCGCTCGTTCGGTACTGCGCTCAAACTCGGCGATAGCCGTCGGCCCATTTCCAACCTATTAATGCTGATTGCCACCTTGACACTGCTTCCCTGGACGCCGCCCTGGTCGGACTTAATGGAGCTATTTCATCAGGGGTCACTGCTGTGGCGGTAATCGTCGGCCTGTAAACCATGCTTTTTCAGCTTGTCGTAAAACGTTTTACGCGGAATGCCCAGGTGGTGGCAGACATCGGTGACTCGGCCATGGTGACGGGCAAGCGACTGGCTAATCAGGCTCTTTTCAAACAGCTCTACCTGGCGCGGTAACGTGGGTTCTGGCGTGTCGGTGGCTACCCCTTCCAGCAACATATCCAGGCGGTAATCAAATGCTGCGCCGAGTAGCACGTAGCGCTCAGCAAGGTTGCGTAGTTCACGCACGTTGCCAGGCCAGTCATGGGCCAGCAGTGCGGCGATACCGTGGCTATTCAGGGTGGGAGCTTCCAGGCCGCTACGATTGGCGGCAATGACGGCAAAGTGCTGAAACAGAAGCGGGATATCCTCACGCCGTTCGCGCAGCGCGGGTAACGCCAGCGTGACAACATTCAGCCGGTAGTAGAGGTCTTCACGGAAGCCCCCCTCTTCAGCGGCAACTTTAAGATCCACCTTGGTGGCGGTAATCACCCGAATGTCGAGCGTGACTGCTTCATTGGCACCGAGCCGTTCGATGCTGCGCTCTTGCAGGACGCGCAGTAGTTTGACCTGAAGAGCCAGTGGCATCGACTCAATCTCATCGAGGAAAACAGTACCGCCGTTAGCGTGCTCAAGCTTACCAATTCTGCGTTCAATCGCGCCGGTAAAAGCCCCTTTTTCATGCCCAAACAGCTCAGACTCAATGGTGTTTTCCGGCACGGCACCGCAGTTGATTGCCATAAAGGGGTTGTTGCGTCGAGCGCTGCGTTCATGAATGGCCCGGGCCACGAGGTCCTTGCCTGTCCCTGTTTCGCCAAACAGCAGCACATCGGCTTCTACCTGACTAATACGCTGAATCATCGCAGCCAAGCGAGAAATAACCGCCGTGCGCCCCACCAGGCGCGGGCCAAGGGCAGCCCGCTGTACTTCCAATTCGGCCTTAAGACGATTGTTTTCGAGGCTAAGCTGGCGCTTTTCAATGCCGCGGCGCACAACATCGAGTAGCTGGTCGCCAGCAAATGGCTTCTCCAGGAAGTCCCATGCGCCTGCACGCATGGCTTCTACCGCCGTGGAAATATCGCCATGCCCGGTAATCAGAATAATCGGTAGGGTAGGGTCGCGACGATGCAGTTCATGCAGAAGCTCCATCCCTCCCATGCCAGGCATGCGGATGTCGCTGACAATCACGCCAGGAAACTCTGCGGGTAGCGCCGCCAGGGCTTGCTCGGCTGACGCAAAGCAGGTGGGCGTGTAGCCGGCAAGCTCTAGGGTTTGGCTAGCGGTAATACGCAGATGAGGCTCATCGTCGATC
This sequence comes from Halomonas sp. AOP30-A1-24, assembly GCF_052378165.1. NCBI lineage: Bacteria > Pseudomonadati > Pseudomonadota > Gammaproteobacteria > Oceanospirillales > Halomonadaceae > Halomonas > Halomonas sp. AOP30-A1-24. The sequence goes on along the minus strand of NZ_JBQSXL010000033.1, from coordinate 2,168 downwards.
ACCATGACCGGCAGCATCGACGGTTCATGCATGGCTATTGTTCTCTTGTTGAGTCGAGGGTGCAGGCGCGTGTATCGGTGGCGCGAAAGGTAGTGAAATAATAAAGCAGGCGCCTGTTGGATCGCGATTGACGGCCTGCAACTTGCCACCCAGGTCATCCATGATACGCGACGAGATGGAAAGCCCCAGCCCCAATCCGCTTCCCGGTGCTTTGGTGGAAAAAAAGGGTTCAAAGATTTGTGTTAGGTGCTGGTCGCCAATGCCGGGGCCGTTATCCATAACGTTAATGGTGACCTGCTTTTCGTTCAGCGCCGCACTCAAGATAAGCCGAGGTTCTGGGGTCTCTTGCATGGCGTGCAGGGCATTGCTAATCAGGTTGACCAGTACTTGCTCCAAGCGTACCAGATCGCCCGTTACCCATAGCGTTTCCTTGGGCCAATGCTGTTCAACGGTAACATGCCCGTCGCGCAGGCGACCCTGGAACAAGCGAAGTGCATATTCGATGCAAGCCTGCACAGAGATGGTTTCCTGCCGCTCACTGCTTTTACGCGAGAATTGACGAAGCTGTGCGCTGATATCGGCCATGCGCTTGGTGAGATCAACGATTTGCTCAAGATTTGCGTCCGCTTGATCTACTCGGGAAAGCGTTAAAAAGCGCCGGGCATTTTCGCCATAGGCCCGAATGGCTGCCAGCGGCTGGTTCAGTTCGTGATTGATGCCCGCTGCCAATTGGCCAAGGACTGCCAGCTTGGCGGCCTGGATGAGTTCATCCTGAGTTTGACGCAGGTTGGCTTCTGCGCGGCGTCGCTCTTCGATTTCATTGGAAAGGCGCTGGTTGCTGGCCACCAAGTCGTGAGTGCGGCGCTCGACGCTGGCTTCCAGCTCATCACGCACCAGGGCAAGGGTATGCCGTTCGCGTTCAGCAAACACTTCGCGCTCACGACGCAAGCGCAGGCGCTGCCAGCCAATGCCGCCCCCGAGTACAATCATTCCGTAAAGCCCGCCCGCCATAAGTGCGGCGATCCACTGAGCGCGGACAACGGGTGTTAAGGGCTTGAGAATATGCATGTGCCAGCCAAACTCCACCACGGGGCGTGTCAGGCTTAAATAACGGCTGCTACTAAGCGGGCCCTGAGAAAAACTAACCAGTGCACTGTCTGGTCCATAAGGTGCATCAATATTAATGCCTGAAGGGGATAGTGGTTCAATGGCGTAGCGGCGTGTGTCACGAAGCGTTTGACGTTGTTCATCACTAAGCGCATAGAGTGCATTCATGCGCAGCTCAGGGCGGCTGGCCATAAAGATAATATTGTCATTATCGGTCACCAGCAGCTCAGCATCTTGCTCAGCCCAGCCCTCTTCAACTTCATCCAGTAACACCTTGATGACGATAACACCGGAGGGTTGCGCATCTGGCGAAGTATCATCCAGCCATACCGGCGCCGAGAAAAAGTAGCCCCGCTCCAGTGACTGGGTCCCTAGTCCATAAAACCGCCCTTGCCGTCCGGCGATGGCTTCTGTGTAGTAGCTGCGAAACGCGTAGTTATGACCTAAAAACGTATTGGGACGATGCCAGTTGCTGGCGGCAATTGTGTTGGCATCGCGGTCGAGCAGGTAAACGTCAGAAACGCCTGCGGTAAAGCGGAAACGATCCAGCCGCAGGTTAAGCGGCATGGCGTTCTGGGTTTCCGGAGAGGCCAAAAAGCGTTGAACACCTTCACGCGTCGCGAGCATTTGGGGTAAATAGTCGTAGCGGAGCAGATAGCCATTAAGGTTGGCGACAGAAAGGCGTAGCTCGTTTTCGGCGTCTTCCTGAAGGGTGGAGATAGCTTGCTCGCGCGCCAAGTGGGCGGCTTGCCACATGACGAGTATGAGGCCTAGGGTGATGGCAACAAGCCATATACCTTTCCAGCGGCGATGCTTCATACGCTGCTACTTACCACGGGCACGGCGTAGCGCACGTGCTGCCTGCTGTTGGCGAGGTGGGGGAATATCATCCGCTAGGCATCCATTAATAGGTATGACCAATCATAAGGCAGGAGATCGCCGTGCCTCAAGCTAGCCCTCTGGGCTACTAATACACATTGGTAGCAGTGTTGCTGGAGTCAGGAAGGCCTCCTGAAGAGCGAGTAGTTACCCTGCATTATGACGATATGGCATTATTTCAG
>NZ_JBQSXL010000032.1:0-33054 GCF_052378165.1 Halomonas sp. AOP30-A1-24 | reverse complement strand
GTAGGCGTTGAAACAGGCTTAGCATCATTCCCAGCGGCCTTGTCTACACTTTTTTGTTGGAACACAGTATCGCTACTTAAGAGCGCATCAATATCTTGAGAAATATTATCAGCGACAGGCTGCCTTTGGCTTACCGAGGAGCAAGCCATTTCAGAAGCAGCTTCATCCAGGTTATTGCTAGCAGAATCATCAGTACTGGATTCCAGTAATTTTTCCGTAAACAAATACTGTTCAGCTTTCTCCGTATCAGCTCCCGCCAAGACGTGATACGCCATATCCTTGATGCCATATACGGTATGCAGCAAAAATGCGAGCTTGATTCGCTGTTGATCAGAGAGCGTGCTCATCCGCGCATGGCTGGGTAAAAATAGCGCATCGGCGGACTGTAGCTCCGTTGCCTGGCGAAGCGCCGAAGGAACAGAATCGGGCAATTGGCTAGTATGCTGCGTATTATTAAAACGATAGAAACGAAAACCGTGCCGGGACATCCAATGCTGTATTTCTGCCAGATTTGGCTGACGATAGTGGGTAGGTTGAAACACAATACGCACTTGAATTGCCAACGTCTCACTTAGTGATGCTTCGCCATTTTCCAATATAGCGACAGCATCATTAAGGCCATCAAGAATCAACCAGTCAAGGCTTTCCAAACCTTCGATGCTATCTAACGTAATGGTGCTGATCGGTAGTTTGGCCAGCACTTGCGTCGCTAAAGCCTCGTTACCTGTCGGCTCAGGCAAAGGTTCAAGCGTGCTGCTCAACGTTTCATCTAAACAGGCATAAAGCGTTGCGGGCTTGCCATCACCAAGCGCGGTGTGAGGAAAAACCTGGATATCATCGCTGCCCTGGAACTGGTCAGCGTTTTGCACATGACTCGCCGGGTCGAATGCCACAATACCGAATGCCTTTAATTGGCGAAGCCCTTCTACCCCTTGTTGGCGCAGCAACGCGGCACCATTGTCCAGCGTTATGATTTTACTTGGCAGCGACCAGCTAAAATCATTACTTGCAGCCTCGTTTTCTATTGCATAAGCCACTTCAACCGGTACGCTTTCATCTTTGAAAGTGACTTGCCCTGCTTTATCGAACGTGAGTGCAGCAGGCGGCTTACCTTCGCAGTGACGCTGCCAAATAGCGCGCATGGCGTCGGTAAAGTGTCCCGCAAAGAGAGGGGCGTTACACACCGGTGACGCTAACAGTATTTGACGCAAGTGCTGTCTGATAGCGGCCAGGCTATCGAGATCGGATGCCAGGTCGATAACACGCGCCTTATACTCTTCCCAGCACGTGACGACTAGCTCCGGCATACCCGCATTAACAAGATGGGTCGCACTATGACGCCCTGCAAACGTAGGACCGGGAAGCGTTACAACGGGAACGCCCATCAAAAACGATTCGCAGGTGGTCAAGCCCCCTGAATAAGGCCAAGGGTCCAGTGAAATATCAACCTTGTTATACGCATCCAATAATTCAGCGTGCGAAGAGGGCCCTTCAATAATAAGCCGTGAGCTTTCGATGCCATGCAGTGCCATGGTCTCTCTAATTTTCTGGCAACGTTCCTCGCTCTTATACTGCATACTCTTTAACATTAGCTTAGAGTTAGGCAGCGCATCCATTAGCTTTGCCCACTGCTCTAATACGACATCGTTAAGCTTCGTCGCGTTGTTAAAGCACCCTAAGGTGATGTAACCGTTCTGTCGTGCCGGTAAGGGCCCTACCTCGGGTTCGTAACCACCAGGAGGCACATAGCAAATATAATCGTTAGGTAGGCGAATGAGTTTTTCAACGTACTCTTCATCCACTCCCTCGGGAGTTTCTACGCTATCGCTAATAAGGTAATCAATAGCAGAGAGCCCCGTGGTATTAATTAAACCACCGACCCACTTCACCTGAAGCGGTGCGGGACGCCTACTCACAGCAAGAACCCTGTTGCCCGCATTATGACCCGCCAGGTCAATCAGAATATCAATCTTATCACTGGCGACTTGCTCCGCGACTTGCTCATCATTAAGCGGCTGAATACTCATCCATTTTTCAGATGCTGCTTGTAACCGTTGTGTAATACCATCAATCGCATTATTGGTGCTATAGAGGTAGAGGGCTATCTGCGCTTTCGACACATTCTCCAAAGCAGACGTTATCATTCGCCCAACGGGATGCCCCCGAAAACCGTCAGAAATTAACCCAATTCTTAATTGCTTTTGAGGGTCTACTAAATTGTCGTAGGATTTAATGGTTGTTTGAACAGAAAATTTATTGTCCCATTGTTTACAAAGGCCGGTGATTTCCTCAGCCGTTTTATGAGGATGATAATGGCATGTAGTTATAATATTTGAGAAAGGGCCAGGCGCCAGGGGATTAATACGGTGGGCTTGTTGATAAGCATCCAAGCCTTTATCAAGGTCGCCCACAGCATTATATACATTCCCCAGATTATTCCAGGAAAGATAATTATTTGGTGCAAGTTGCGCTGCCTTCTCTAACGTTTTCTGCGCCCGCGAATATTCAAATTTTTGCATCAAGACGTTGCCTAGTGTGTTGAGCATATCAACATCATTAGGCGCCAGGCGGCACGCTTCATCTGCGTAGGTTAGGGCATCGTCGTAACGCGCCTGCGTGTAGTAAATATAACCGATATAGTGCTGGGCTTTTGCAAAACCTGGCTGGCGCTTTACCGCTTCTTTTAAGAGCGCCAAGCCTTGCTCGGGGTCACCTAGCTGGTGAGTAATCCTGCCTTTTACAGCCAGTGCCTCCGCATCGTTAGGTGTCAGCATAAGCGCCTTATCAAGGGCTTCTAGCGCTTCCTGGCGCAAGCCTGCCTCTGAAAGCTCAGCCCCAAGCTGTTTCCAGGCAGCCGCATTTTGCGGTTGGCGCTCTGCCAGTTTTTTTGCCTTATGCAGCGATGACGGAACACTCTTTCCAGTGACGCTATTCTGGCGAGCTTTCCTGGGCATGGAAGCAGATGTTTTTTTCGACATGAGAAGGCATTCCGCATTTATATTTGCTGGGTAGCATACGCGTATAGAAGAGGCAGCAAAGGTAGGAAAAGCAGCTAATAGATAGCCTAACTAACTGAACGCGTAACACCCAAAACAAGACAGGCCTCCCAAAGGAGGCCTGTATTTTATCCGACAAAGCGGAAGTGTACTGCGCCAGCTTATTAGCCCAGCAGAGAAAGAACGTTCTGTGGAACCTGGTTGGCCTGGGCCAGTACAGAAGTACCCGCCTGCTGAAGAATCTGTGCGCGAGTCATGTTGCTTACTTCTGAGGCATAGTCAGCATCTTCGATGCGTGAGCGTGCTGCAGAAAGGTTAGTTTCGTTGGTTTGCAGGTTGGTAATCGCGGATTCAAAACGGTTTTGAATAGCACCCAAACCTGAACGCAGCTCATCAACTTGTTTTAGCGCATTATCAAGCTGCTCCATCGGGTCAGAAGTAGCAGCGCTTAACAGATCTTTGGCGCCCAGCTTACTACCATCAACAGTGAAGGCAGCATCAGTAGAGCCATTTGCGATAGCCGCTTCAGAAGGCTCAAGTGCTACCTGGAAGGTAACCGCAGTGCCGGAAGTGGCTTCAATACCCTGTAAGCCCAGCGCTTTTACTTCTGATTCACTTGTAGCGGTGATAGTAACATCTACATACCAGTTACCATTGTCGTCAACCTGCGCAGCGCCAGCAGTTGTAACAGAACCGGTAGCAATACCCAGGTTTGTTGCCAGTTCATCACGGAAACCAGTTGCAGAGACAGTATTGCCTGTCACGCCAGTGGCTTTGCCGTATGCTTTTTCGTAGTCAGCTGTTTCTGCAGCGGCAAGGCCTTCACCTGGGCCATTCACATTGAAGCTGGAGAGGTTCAATGTGCCGGCAGTAATTTTTTCCAGTTTAACGTCGATCATTTCGCCGTCGTTAGCACCTACCTGGATAGACAGGTTGCGGTCTTCAGCCAGTACTTTAACGCCGTTAAAGTCAGTCTGCTCAGAGATGCGGTTGATCTCAGTCAGACGCTGATCGATTTCATCCTGGATGGATTTACGGTCGTCAGCAGAGTTGGTGTCGTTCTGGGCTTGAACCGTCAGTTCACGCACACGCTGCAGGTTGTCGTTTACCTGGTTCAGGGCGCCTTCAGCGGTTTGCGCAACAGAGATACCGTCGTTGGCGTTACGCTGAGCCTGAGACAGGCCAGTGATCTGTGAAGACATGCGGTTAGCAATGGCTTGACCAGCCGCATCATCTTTCGCGCTGTTGATACGCAGACCAGAGCTCAGACGCTCCATAGAGGTAGACAGCGCGCTCTGAGATTTGCTCAGGTTTTGCTGACCGATCATTGCTGTGATGTTGGTATTGATCACTGACATGGTGGTATTCCCCTTTCAATAAGACTGGCCACGTGGCCCGCTGTTCGGCGTGTTGTGCGCCGTTATACTTAATAACGGCGCAACGGAGGAAATCTTTAGGGGGAAGTAGCAAAAAATTATGTAATTTTTGGTAATGAGGGGATTACCAACATTCGACACAGGGCATGTGGAGGCAGGCGCGGTGTGAGGGATACGTTTATGCTGATTCTTGTGGAGGCTGAGGTTACCCGGCGCTAGCGGCCATGTTGGCCTATAGAGCTGCGTTACTCAACCCCGGCAGCGCGGGGCACTGCTTCGCCGATGTGTCGGACCACCACTGAAGTGGGCTCCCACAAAAGCAGCCCGAGTGAGTAAGCAGTCTACACAGCCCCCCAACACATCGACACAACCGGTTTTGTGGGAGCTGAGTTCACTCGGCGATGGCGGCGCTAGCTGCCCTTACCCCGGCAGCGGGTGGCACTGCATTGCGGGTGGTTTCTCACAATGAGCGGGGCAGCGGTTTTGTGGGAGCTGAGTTCACTCGGCGATGGCGGCGCTAGCTGCCCTTACCCCGGCAGCGCTATGCGCTGCATTGCGGGTGCGCTTCGCTTACCGCGCACTACATTTGTGCCGTTGGCCTATAGGGTGTGCTGTGTTAACCAACCCCCGGCAGTGCTGCGCACTGCGTTGCGGGTGCGCTTCGCTTACCGCGCACTACATTTGTGCCGTTGGCCTATAACGTGTGCTGTGTTAGCCAACCCCCGGCAGCGCGGGGCGCTGCTTTCTCAGTCAGTGCTTACCTTCGATACGCAGTTTTGCAATATCATGAATAGATAGGCCCGTCGCTTCGGAAATCTGCTCATCATTTAGCACTCCAAACGATAAGAGGTGGCGTACCGTTTTACGCTTTTCTTGTAACGCGTACTTCTCAGCCTCTTGGCGACCTTCTTGGCGACCTTCTTGGCGACCTTCTTGGCGACCTTCCTGACGACCTTCTAGCCGCTCTTTCTTCACCAAGTTTTCCAGGTTTTCTGCCAACATGTTTTTATCCTCCACCAAACTTGTAAGCGCTTCCAGGTTGATGCCTGCGCCAAGCCGTTGCAGGTGGCGCTTCACCCAGCGCGTAATGATTGGGTCAATGCGCGGTTTATGGGGGTCTGCCTGAATGATCGCGACAATGCGGTCAACCGCTTGTTGCAGGCTTTCCCAGCTCGTGGCCGCGTTTTCAATGCTAAATATACCGCTTAGAGGGCTGTGACGCTGCGCTAGTTCCTCATCAGTGTAAGCACCTTCATCAATTAAATAATAGCGCAGATGCGGCTGGTAAGGCTGTAAAAAGACGGGTGGCGTAGGCTGCACCATGTCGTATATATCATGCTTGGCTGACCAGCGCTCTGTCCCGTTATATAACACAACAGGGAACACGGGCGGCAAGCCTTTACCGGGCGTGGTCGCTTTCGCTTTTAGCAAATGGTCATAGAAGCAGGCAACGTAGTGCATCAGCCGAATGGGCATTGTGCGGTCGACCCGGGATTGAAACTCAAGTAACAGGTAGAGGTAGACCTCCTGGATAGCCCCTTGCCAGTTCACCTGCACCGACCAGACCAGATCTTCAAACTTCTCTTCAAAAAGCGGTGTGATGTAATTGCCACTATGGAGTTTTAATGTGCTGAAATCCATCAGCTCAGAGATTTCTGGCGGGGCAAAGCCTTCAAGCAGTTGTTGAACAAATTCAGGGTAGCTGAAAAGTTCTTTATAGCCAGTGTCGTAGTGATTTGCCATGGGCCCTCCTGCGCAGTACCGGGGATGTTAGCACGGCCGCGCAAGGGCGATCACTTTTGAGGCCTGGCAAGACAGGTTGTAGAAGCTGAGTTACTCGGCGATGGCGGCGCTAGCCGCCCTTGCTCAACCACGCTCATAACAAACGCGCCTTACTGAGTAAATAGCGCTTCCAGGCTATCAGCGACAAGCACTTGCTCCGACCAAACGGCTAGCTGCTCAGGCGTTGCTTTTTGCAGCTGTTCATCCACCCAATTGGGTAATTGGCCAAATCTAAAGACAAGCAGATTCCTAAAAATTTTTCGCTTTGTCTCTTGATAACCTTCCTCATAGCCCTCTTGATACGCTTTCAGGCGCTCTTTTCTCAAGAGATTTTCCAGGTTTTCTGCCAGCATGTCTTTGTCCTCCACCAGACTGGTGAGCGTTTCAAGATTAACGCCTGCGCCAAGCCGCTGCAGGTGGCGCTTCACCCAGCGCGTAATGATTGGGTCAATGCGCGGTTTTCGAAGCGGAGCCAGTGGTTTTGTGGGAGCTGAGTTTACTCGGCGATGGCGGCGTTAGTCGCCCTTACCCCGGCAGCGCGGGGCGCTGCTTTGCGGGTGCGCTTCGCTTACCGCGCACTACATTTGTGCCGTTGGCCTATAGGGTGTGCTGTGTTAGCCACCCCCCGGCAGCGCGGGGCGCTGCTTTGCGGGTGATTTCTCACAATGAGCGGGGCAGCGGTTTTGTGGGAGCTGAGTTCACTCGGCGATGGCGGCGATAGCTGCCCTTGCTCCGGCAGTGCTATGCACTGCATTGCGGGTGCGCTTCGCTTACCGCGCACTACATTTGTGCAGCTAGCCGCCCTTACTCCAGCAGCGCTATGGGGCTGCTTCATTCGCTCCTACAAGGCTGAATGGGATTACTACTAGCGGCCTAGCTGGGCATCCAGCGCATCAAACTGCTGGGTCAGGTACGAACTCATGCTGTTCATCTCTGCCACCATAACGTCCAGCTGGCTGAACTGGGCGCGATAGCGGGCAATCGTTGCATCGATGCTTTTTTCCATGCGCGCATAGCGTTCATCCAGGCTTTTTACGTTGCTCTCAGCACCTGTAACGGCACCTGTGAGTACTCCGTTGCTACTGGTCATTTGCTCAATGGAGCTGTTTAACTTGCCGGCTAAACCACCGTCTTTATTATCGCCGGCAAAAAACGCGCTTAGCGCCTGCGGGTCATTGGCGATTAGGTTATCGAGCTTTTCATCATCAACTTCCAGCTTACCGCTAAGAGTAGTGCCAGCCTCTAAGGTAATGCCCAGTTGGCTCAGCGTAGAAAACTCGCCGCCTTCAACACCTCCGGTGAGCACGCTACGCAGGCGGGACTCAATCGTACGAACGGCACGATCACCCAGTAGCTCTCCAGCTGCTCCACTTTCAGCGTTGAAGCTAGTAAGCTCGTTAGTTGTATCTTTTAAATCGTTATACGCGTCGACAAAACCGTTGATCGCTTCACGCTGCTTTAGGGTATCGCGCTCAATGTTGACCGTGCTGGTCGCTTTTTCACCTTCGGCAATGCTTAGCTCATTCAGGTTAAGCGTTACCCCTTGAATAGCGCCTTCCACCTGGTTGCTGGCACTGGTAATCGCGATGCCGTTCACCGTTAAAGAAGCATTTTGCCCCTGCTGCTTGGCGCCAGCTTCTTCCGCTTCACCGAATGGGCCTTGGCCTTCTCCACCTACAAATTCAAAGCTATCAATGGATGCATCTGCACCCGTGGCTTTGGAACTGAGTGCCAAGCGGTAGCCATCGCCGTCATTAATAATCGTGGCGTTAACACCGGCGTCTTTATTGGCGTTAATTGCATCACGAATATCGTTTAGTGAGCTGTTGGCATCAAGCTCGATATCGACCGGCTCGCTCTCACTACCTACAAAATTTAGCCTGATAGCGGTCGCACCGTTTAGCTCCAATGGATCTGAGGTTTCCTCTATCTCAGTAATACTCTCAGAGGCAAGCGAGCCGTATGTCGCGACCTGGCTGACTTCTACCTGGTAACTGCCCGGCAATGCACTCGCCGAGGAAGTGGCTGTAATATCATCGCCACGCACATTGGCGGAAAGGCTTTGATAAAGCTTTGGGTCGTTAATCTTGGCCACCGCATCGTTAAATGCGTTGAGCGACGTTTGCAACTGCCCGTAAGCGGAAATTTTGGCTTCTTGATCGGCTTTTTGCTGCGTAATCGGCTCAAGCTTACCGCGCTCGGCATCTTGAAGCTGATCCAGCAAACCGGTGAGATCTAACCCTGAACCAACACCAAGGGAGGTAATTGTTGCCATCAGTACAGTCCTCGCAGACAAAAAACATGAATTCTATAAATACTATCGGCTGAAAAGGAATTAACTTTAGCCCCTGTGCGCTCGTATTTGATAACCCTAGCTGAGCTACTGGATAGCGCCTGCCCACCTCCCAAACCACACGCTTGTGCTCTCAAACCTCACGGCACATTACGTATTGCTTATACAAGTATTGGCTGGCTACCATCATTTGTATTTCCAGCCGTTCTAGTTGCAATAACTGGGAACTCGAAAGAGCTTGATAACACTGCCCACCTGATACGTCCTTTACCTCTTCTGAAAATGCTGTGCTGGAAAAAATCACTCTTTCGTCCTCTTTACGTATGCGGAAAAGAGTATTCCTTGTTTTTGTTTCACTTTTTGTACTCGTCAGCGTTTTTTTAGATGCTTCAGGTTCTCTTGTAACGTTTAAAGACATTTTATTCATATCCAGCACGCCCCTCTTTATCGCTACATCATTCACTATTTTGCGGCTATCAACGGTGCCGTACAGCTATTACTGCTTTTTTTATCGGTTAAAATCAATCATCCCTCTGTGGCGGCAGCCTGCTACCAACCACCTTTAAAGCAAACGTTTGAACTATTAAAACGCCGCCACTTAAAACGATCCTTGATAAAAAACATGAGCTTAACTGATTAATATCAGACATTTTCCGTGTTAATTTTTTATTTAACAAAAATTAACAACATACCCATTTTAGACAAAATATCTTATATAGTAACGATATACTGCATCGCTTACTTATCACCCAAGCGCGTCACAAAAACATTATCTATTTGATTTTTAATAGAAAAAATATTACTAATAATTGTAAAACGCCTCCCCATCAGAAAAAAAGCATATCCACACCATACTTTGGCTTTTAGTATGCCTGCTTAATCCGTCGCGTTTGTGAAGTTTTGTTTTTTTCTGCAACATTATTAATCGGCCTCTTCGGCCTCAGCCTTGGGCTAACGATAGTTGCAATGCTCCAAAATGGGTATCTTCAGCGCTCAACCTGGCCTTTGCTGCTATAAGCAATAGAACTCGCTTTGCGATACCGGTGACGGCTTTGCGCAGCTACGTTAAGACCTATAGCCACTGGGTTATGGCAGTGATGTGGCGATAGTCGCTATATGAAATGTTTGTTTGAAGAGTGAGGTTAATAACGCTTATGTCGTGCTTACCGCGTCACTTTTGCCACCAGATTGCTTAGGCGGGTGCGTAAAAAGCCCGCAGGGGAAATCTGCGGGCGTGCTGGCGGTCGCTGGCGTTAGCGCAGGCCGAGCAGTGAAAGGATAAACAGCACAACGACGATTAGGCCTACGATATAGATAATATTACGCATGTTGGCACTCCTTGCTGGTTTGCGTTTTGGTTGAAATCAAAGGGTTGCTTACGCCCAGTAACGATTAAAGCCTAGCAGGCTTTTCAACTTTTTGCGTAATGCCCTGCCTTTCCCTACCAGAAGGCAGAAGGTGGCTGGGTTTGCGTGGCCGCATGGCTAGCGTTATCCGAGACGCTGGCGGTTCTCGTCGAATGCTCGCTGAATCACTTTCTGCTGCTGGGTATCGATTTCTAATTCATAGCAAAGGGACGACCATTCGGATAGAGCATCAAGGGCTTGTTCAATATAGAGATCCGGGGTTAAGTACCTGAAGGGAGCACAAACCTGTTTGAGCTTTTTACGCGTAGCCAAACCTGTCCCACTGAAAGACGTTGTATGCTCATCTGCATAGCCCCGAACAGGGGCGTAAGTTAGGTCATAAATTAAAGCCCTCCGCCACCCACTGAGGGTCATAAGCAAAGTAGGTGCCCTGTCGGCTAGCGACCAGCTCCCCCACACGGTTACCTGCTAACAGCACCTCTACGGTGTTGATACGCTTCATTTTCGCCCCCGAACACGCCCTGCTTGCTTGATCTCTTCAAGTGATATGGGATGCTCATATGTGAATAGCTCGGCAATTTGGCGTGTGGCGCCCAGCGCCGTGGCAATGAGCACCAAGATATCGAGGGTTATTTGCCCACTGGATTCGAACCGTTTAATGGTGGACTCGGAAACACCCGTCATCTGCGCCAAGGTTTTACGGGAGAGGTTCTTCGCCAATCGTGCTTCTCGTGCATTGGCACCGACCTGCTGAGACAATTCGCCAGGAGCAAGTAAGGAGTGAGTAAGGGCCATAAAAAAAAACCTCTAAATAATGGCTTATTTATAACCCATTATAGACTAAAAATGATTTTAAAAGGTCAAATATAACCTTTAATAGCTATTCGTTTAACTTTATATCTAGAGAGTGCTATCGCGCTTTAATTTTAACGTCTGTGTATGGTGGAACCTCTCTCACTTCTAAACCTCGAACCTTTGCCACTTATACCGAAGGTGTTGTGATGCGCGCCACTGCTTTGCTTGTTTCATTAGCTGTTACTTCATTGTTACCCACCGCCTATGCAGCCGCTAATGAACCTTCTGCGCATGCACTCCAGGCGCTGGATCAGCAAACCCGCCAATTAAACCGCCTTCACAGCGTTGTGGTCGCTTACGACGGCGAGATTATCCGCGAACTCCACCAGGGTGGCCCCGGCGTTGCGCAGCCTGCCAATATCAAATCACTTTCCAAAACGGTGCTGGCGGCGATAACAGGCGCAGCTATTGAAGAGGGCATTATTGAATCCACAGAGCAGCGATTGGTAATGCTCTTGGATGAGCCATTGCCAGCCGGGCTGGACCCGCGCGTGGAAGACATTACCGTAGGGCATTTGCTGGCTCAGCAGGCGGGGCTTGAGCGTACATCCGGCGGTAACTACAGCGCTTGGGTGGCAAGCTCAAACTGGGTTAATGATGCCCTTACTCGCCCATTTGTCGATGAACCCGGAGGGCGGATGCTGTACTCCACCGGCACTAGCCACCTGCTTTCAGCAGCACTTACCCAGGCAAGCGGTGAAACTACGCATGTGCTCGCGCAACGCCTGCTGGGGGAGCCGCTTAATATTTCGATTCCCGCATGGCCGCGTGACCCGCAAGGCATTTATTTTGGCGGCAACAACATGCAACTTTCGCCACACGCGTTGATTGAGGTGGGTGAGCTTTATCGTAACGACGGCGCGATGGAGGGCGTGCGGCTATTGCCAGAGGGGTGGGTGGAGGCTTCATGGACACCCCGTGGTATCTCTGCCTGGACGGGTGATGGCTATGGGTATGGCTGGTTTATTACCGAACTCGCGGGGGAAGCGGTGTACTACGGGCGTGGCTATGGCGGGCAAGCGCTGTACGTGGTCCCTGAGCGCGATATAACCATCGTGATCACCGCCGACCCCACGCCACCCTCCCCAGGCGGCCAGTTTCAGCAACAGCTGCATCGCCTGGTCGAGGGCCTGCTCAGCGCACCTGAAGAACAGTAACGCAGGGAACTAATATGTTAGTGAGATACGCCACCTCGCTCAGGCTCGTCTTGCGCTGTTCGGCGCTCTTCAACCTGTCCTTCAACCTGTAGTTTGGTGCGAATAAAATCACTGTGGCTAATATGCAGTAAATCGGCCAGCCTCCGAATACGGTGCTCTTCAAGTGGGTCAACGCTGCCGTCGGCCCACGCCAGCTGCCACATCAGCGCCACCAGCTCACAGCGCTGGTCGTCGTTATAGTGCTCTTTGATTAGGCTCACAAACTGGTAATGATCGACGGCCTCATCCACTTCTGCTTGTGCCAACGTCATCAGCTCTTCCACATCGCTTGTGCTGAGCTGGTAGCGCTCGGTAAGCATAAGGCGCAGCGCGGCAAGCTCTTCATCGGTGGTGTCATAATCGGCGCGGACGATTTCACACAGCAGGGCTGCGGTGGCCAATTCCAGGGTGAGCGTTTGATTTTCGCGCTGCTCGGGTTGCGCAAGCGTGCGCTGGAAGAAATCACTAATAGCGTTCAGCATAAGGGGCTCCTGGGTTGCTACAGCATCGTCCTTACCTCAATCTTTCTTGGTAAGCTGCTCTCTTAACTGCTTGGGCACTTGCTTGATAATCAGGCGATCTTGAGTGGCGTCGTACTCGATGCTTGAGCCCAGCAGGTGGGAGTCAAAACTAATCGAGACACCGCCCGCTCGGCCGGTAAAGCGGCGGAACTGGCTTAAGGTGCGCTTGTCGGGGGGAATCTCCGGCGAAAGCCCGTAATCGGCGTTGCGAATATGGTCGTAAAAGGCTTTCGGCTGCTGTTCGTCCACCAGCCCAGAAAGCTCTTCCAAGGTCATTGGCTCGCCACGGCGAAGCTGTTCATTGGCGTAGTCCACCAGCGTGTCGGTTTTTTCTCGACTCGCCTCGTCGTCGAAATCCTCTTTTTCCACATAGTCGCTGAAGGCCTTGAGCAGCGTGCGGGTTTCAGCGGGCGCATCAATTCCTTCTTCCATGCCCAACAGGGCTACCATGCCTTCGGCAAGCTTTTTACCACCACGATCTTTCAAGAAAGAGACGTACTGCGCACCAGGTGACTCGCTCTGCCACTGGGTTAAATTGACCCGTGCCGCCAAGGTAAGCTGGCTGGTATTAAGCTGCGCGGCAGGCACGGCCTGGTGAGCCTGGTTAATGCCAATACCTTCACGCTGATGTACCAACGCGATAAATAGCGTTTCGGTGTCCCCTTGGCGTATGTGCGCAAGCAGTAAATAGCCGCTGACGGATAGCTGCTCTTGTAGCTCACGCGCCAGGCGCTCAGCAATTGCGGTCGAAAGCTGGGTAAAGTCCTGGGCACCCGCCATATAATCGCGCAGCCAGGCAAGTAGTGGGCCAGCCTGCTCGCCCTCTTCAGCAAAGCGCCCCCAACCTTTAGCCTTGGTGTTATACGTGTCGTTAAGCGTATTCACCAGGCTTGTCATGGCCGGGTCATCACTTTGGGCAAGCGATGGCGCGGCGGTAAGCGTTAAGCGTTCACCGTCAAGCGAAGGGTCCAGGCGGTGAACAATGCTTTGCAGTAGTGGCATAAGGGGCCTTGGCTCCTGGCGTAGATAAAAAGAGGCGCTGTACCAAAGACATAGTGCGCGTTAGGGTTTCAGGCGATAGCCGGTACGAAATATCCACGCGATAGTGGCCAGGCTCGCCAGTAAAAACAGGCTGATCATGGCCACACTGGCCACCACACTGACATCGCTAATCCCGTAGAAGCTCCACCGAAAGCCGCTGACCAGATACACCACGGGGTTGGCGAGCGTGACGGTCTGCCAGAAAGGGGGCAGCATATCTATCGAGTAGAAACTGCCGCCCAGAAAGGTCAGCGGCGTAATGATCAGCAAGGGCACAAGCTGCAGCTTGTCGAAGCCATCCGCCCAAATGCCGATAATGAACCCCAGCAAACTAAACGTGACGGCGGTGAGCACTAGAAACGTCAGCATCCAGAAGGGGTGCGCAATTTCCAGCGGCACAAAAAAACTCGATGTCCCAAGAATGATCAGCCCCAATAGAATCGACTTCGAGGCGGCCGCTCCTACATAGCCAATCACTATTTCAAGATAGGAGATGGGCGCCGATAAAATTTCATAGATACTGCCCGAAAACTTGGGAAAGAAAATCCCGAAAGAGGCATTGGACACGCTTTGGGTCAGTAGCATGAGCATAATCAACCCAGGCACGATAAAGGCGCCGTAGCTGACCCCTCCAATCTCACTGATACGCGAGCCGATGGCCGCGCCGAATACCACAAAGTAGAGCGAGGTTGAAATAACCGGCGACACAATGCTTTGCAATAATGTGCGCCGCGTACGCGCCATTTCTGCCATATAAATGGCGCGAACAGGATACAGATTCATGCACGCTCCTTAACCAGGTCGACGAAAATATCCTCAAGCGAACTCTGCCGTGTGTGCAGGTCTCTAAAGGCGATGCCTTCGCGCTCAAGGTTCGCTAACAGCGCTGATATTTTGTGGCCCTCTTCATCCTGACGGCCATCATAGCTGTACACCAACTCATGCCCATCGGCGGCCAGGCTTAACCCCGTTTGCTGAAAAGCGGCAGGTAGCGCCTTTAACGGCGTTTGCAGTTGAAGAATTAACTGCTTGCTGCCCAGCTTTTGCATCAAGGCCGCTTTCTCTTCCACCAGCACGATTTCACCTCGATTAATCACCCCGATGCGGTCGGCCATCTCTTCGGCTTCTTCAATATAGTGGGTGGTGAGAATAATCGTGACGCCACTTTCGCGCAGCCCGCGAACCACTTCCCACATATCCCGGCGCAGCTCAACATCGACCCCCGCCGTTGGCTCATCCAAAAACAGAATGCGCGGCTCGTGAGAAAGCGCCTTGGCAATCAGCACGCGGCGCTTCATTCCGCCGGAAAGGGTCATTAAGCGGTTATGACGTTTATCCCATAACGCCAATGACTTAAGCACTTTTTCAATATGCGCAGGGGCAGGCGCTTTACCGAACAGGCCACGGCTAAAACTGACCGTATTCCACACCGTTTCAAAGGCTTCGTTGGTCAACTCCTGAGGCACCAGACCGATACGCTCACGCGCCTGGCGGTACTGGCTAACGCTATTAAAGCCGTCAATCACCACCTCGCCCTGGGTCGGGTTTACCAGCCCACACACCACGCTGATCAGCGTGGTTTTGCCTGCCCCGTTGGGGCCAAGCAGCGCAAAAATCTCACCACGCTGAATGGTGAGGTCCACCCGCGAGAGCGCTTGAAAGCCGCCTTCGTAGGTTTTATTCAGGCCGTTAATCGAAATAATGGGGTCGTTCATGGCTTTCTCCTCACACCGCAACGTAAACGCCACGACGCTGGAGGCGATTTAACGCGAGGTTAAACATGCGATTCTGTCTGAAAAGTGACCGAGCATAAGCGCTTTTCAGGCAGGACCGAATGCCAAAGCGACAATAGCCGTGCAGACGTCTTATCGTATTGCACGGCTATAGAGACGCAACGTTTAGGTGCGGTCAGTGATTTCGAGCAGGTGATAACCAAACTGCGTTTTCACCGGGCCGTGTACCTGACCCAACTCACCGCTGAACACCACCTTGTCGAACTCAGGCACCATTTGGCCGGGGCCGAAGCTACCCAAGTCGCCGCCCTGGCGGCCAGAAGGGCAGCTAGAGTGCTGCTTGGCGACATCGGCAAAATCACGGCCGTTTTCGATTTCCTGTTTAAGCGCTAAACACTGCTCTTCGCTGCTAACCAAAATATGACGGGCGCTGGCGTTTGCCATAACAACCTCCTGCCTGTATCAATGAAATGAAGCCGCTAGTTTATCACGCTCGCCTTGGCGGCGGGTGTACCTGCGACACAGCATGTTCAAGGCTTCCCAAGCGCACCGCTATAGCGTAACGCATCGCCTACTCGCGCCAGCGCACGTTCATGGTCATTCACCGCTACCGGTCCCCGGCTGCAAGCAACGATCACCCAGGGGCCATTAGCCTCCTCGTGCGAAGCAATGCCCGCATCGCAACTGCGCCGATGCTGGGTACCGGTTTTATGTGCAAAACGGATGGTGTCGCCCAACCCGGCCGTTAGTCGATTACTGCCCGATGTTGTTCGCTGCATTATCTCCAGCAGTGCCTGGCTCGGCTGGGCACCTAAGCCACCACTCGCTGCCTCTTTATACACACTTGCTAACAGGTCGCCGTAGGCACGCAGCGTGCCTACGTTTTCACCGGTCGCCTCATAGGCATCGAACGCGTGGTCATAGTCAGGTTGCTTGAGCGTGGAGGGATCAACATCCAGCCGCTGAGCCAGCGCCGCCGCACGCTGGCTTAACCGGTGCTGGCGCAAGGCGATAAAATCCATGCCGTCCAGCGTTCGTGCGTCAGGGTGTAGCTGCCCATAAACGCCCTGACGAACGCCAACCAGCTTGCTAATCGGGCCGATATCATCAGGATTGCCTCCACTATCCGCAATCATTGCTCTCGCCCGAATATTGACATCGGCAAGCCCCACGCGGTCAATCAACATATCGGATGCCGTGTTATCACTGACGGTAATCATCTGTTCAAGCAGGTAGCGAATCGAGATCGGCGTCCCCGGGTCGTGCCAGATCACCGGCCCCGCGCCATCCACAAAGTCACCGCGCGAAAGCGTTAAGCGCTCATCCAGTGACAGCGTGCCTGATTGACGTTCGGCAAGCACTTGGGCGGCAATAGGTACTTTTACTAACGAGGCCAAATACCAGGGCCTGTCCGCGTGCCACGAGTAGGCTTCTCCGGTGGCCAGGTTTTGTACATATACCCCTAACGTACCTTCAAAGATGCCCTCAATAGCGGCGACTCGGGCATTCAAGTCAGCCTGCCATGTGCTCTGTTTATCGACTTCGTAGTACCAGTTCGTCTCAAAAGCCTGTACTTCAAGCTCCTGTGCCTCAAATTCCTGTGCTTGAGTACCGTCGGCATAGGCTGGCAGTGCCATTAAACACACTATGGCCAGCAGCCATCGTTGCTGTCGTTGCAAACCATGTCCTCTTAGCGGTGAGCTGCGATCCAGCGTGTCACCCAAATCCACACGGCGGCGCCCAGTATCAACACGCCGCTAATCGCCAGCGCCTGTGGATAGGTATACATGCCCTCGCCTTGTAGCAAAAAGCGCAGCACGAGAAAGATCATCACAATATGAAAAATAAACGCTTTTAGCGCATCGCTGCCGACCACGGTGAGCGGCAAAAGTGCCTTGGCGGCAGCCGCTCCACCGGCCAGTGCCAATGCGAGCAAAATAAGCGCGCCACCTACACTAAACAGCATAAATTCCAGGCCAGGCGGATGTTTGCCTGCGTTATTGGCAACGGCCATCATGGCGGCATAAACACGGCCATCCGCCAACGCGAGACCATAAAACGCCATTACCATTAACGCGCCTGCCGCCAGCAGTATTAACACCAAGCGGCGGCGCAAGTGAGCCGTAAAGTAATAGCGCAATAGCGCTTCACCTACCAATAATCCCACAAGGATAAGGGGTGCCCGGCTAATCTGCCCCCAGGCATAGTGGTCGGGGTGGTCGACCAGTAAGGCTTTCAGGATATCGTTACCGCCAAAGCTCAGCCCTTGTAACCAGGCAGAAAGTGCGGTTAAGCCAACCAGTGTGGCAATCCGGCTCCAAAGAGGCGCCCGTGCCCATAGCGGTAGAATAAGCGGCACCCAAAGCAGGGCAATGGCATAAAAGCCTAAAATCTCGACCCAGATTCCAAAGCGCCCATAAAGCAACGTATCGACAATATCGGCAGGGCTACTAAACGGCAGCATCTCGATAATAATGAGCGCCTTGTACCAGAACCACACTTCAATCGCGCGTAGCCATAGCTTAAGGCGTCGTTTAGGCCAATCATCGCTTTGGGTGTGAGAAAGAAAGGCCACTGCCAGGGCAATGCCGAATACCAAAATAAACAGTGATGAGGAGAATTTGGTTAATAGATGAATAGGCACCATGCCCCAGTCAGGCACATTACGTATGCCTATCAGCCCGCTAACCGTGTGGCTGACAATCATTAAGCCAATCGCAATGCCTCGCGCCAAATCGATAGCCGCGATTCGCCCTTCCGCTTTAGGAAGCTGCGGCGCCTCTTTCCAGTTCACCACGATACAGGCTTCCTTATAGTCATAACGGGCCAAGGGGTACGTAATGTTAACAATAGACGATAAGGCAACAACTTTTGCTTTGGGCTTTAAACGCAAAAATGCCCCGCAGGCGGCGGGGCATTTTGTGGCTCATCCGTAAGCCAGAGCAAGTGTTATTCCATTAGCGGGTTAATTACCACTGGGTGTCGTCATCGTCATCCGTGGTTTCGTACTCCTGCTCCTCTTCCTCTTCTTCATAGGTGAATTCTTGCTCTTCCTCTTCATACTCAGTGGTTACATCTTGATCTTGCTGATCAGTGTCATACGAATTAAAGCTGCCTTGCTCGTCCTGCGTCGTCTCTTCTTGCGGCACTGGTTCTTGCTCAGTGCCACTTTCCATTTCAGCAAACGCAAGTGGGCTTGCGATCAGACCAAACGATACGCCTAAAATACCTAGTTTTTTCAGAGCTTCCATTTTCATGTCGTGCCTCCTAAGTAATCTGCTTTCTGTTGCTTCGTAAAAATAAATCAAACAAGGAACATCTAGCCAAGAACCAACCATCATCCTGATGCTGCGTTCTTGTCCTGGTTAGTGCACGCGTCGTACCAGGTTTTTCTAAAAAATAAAAAACATATATAAAGTCAAAAACTTAAACTCAACAAGAGCATGCCAACCTATTGATTTTATGAAATATATTTAATAATTTACTGTTTAACTGTGGCACATGAGCCCGCTTTGGTCATGCCAGGTGCGGTTAATGGCTTCGTCATTTAGGTTTTAAATGAAAACGGGCAGCGACTGATCCACAAACACAATAGACCTTCCCAACAGCTGGCGTCAGAACATCCATCTTGAGCAACAGGATGCTGAGGAAAGTGCTTAGACAACATGTGCAGAATGCAATAAAAAGTTCAGGAAGGAGACCCTGCCCAGGCCACTCCCGCCATCGATCATAGTTAAAAAAATCATCAGGAAATTCTTATCAGTGCGAATGACGCGGCACGTCAGAGCCTCGACAGCCGATCAGGAAGTCAAAGTCACAGCCTTCATCGGCTTGCAGCACTCGCTCAATATAGAGCTGGCGATAGCCGCCCTGGCTTGCGATGAGGGTCGAGGCCGCCGTGGCATCAAACGCGGCGAGGCGTGCCTGAATCTCCTCTTCACTGACGTCCAGGTGCAGCCGGCCGCTGGCGCAGTCCAATTCAATCCAGTCGCCGTTACGCACCGCGGCCAAGGGGCCACCCGCGGCAGCTTCAGGTGCCACGTGCAGCACCACGGTGCCATAAGCGGTCCCACTCATGCGCGCATCAGAAATACGCACCATATCGGTAACGCCCTGAGCAAGGATCTTGGGCGGCAGCCCCATATTGCCGACTTCGGCCATGCCGTGATAACCGCGAGGCCCGCAGTGTTTCATCACCAGGATATCGTTGGCTTCAACGTCCAGGTCCGGGTCGTTGATGCGCGCTTTGTAATCGTCGAAGTCTTCAAACACGACGGCCCGACCACGGTGTTGCATCAGTTCGGCGGTCGCTGCCGAAGGCTTTAACACCGCGCCATTGGGTGCAAGATTGCCGCGCAGCACGCAGATACCGCCATCTGCGGTCAGCGGGTTATCCAGTGGACGAATCACATCGTCGTTATACAGCGGGGCGTCCTTGACGTTTTCCCACAGGGTTTTACCGTTAACGGTGAGAGCGTCTTTAAAGGGCAGGCGATCAGCGTCCCCCAAGCGTTTTAGTACGGCGGGCAGGCCTCCAGCGTAGTAGAACTCTTCCATCAAATAACGCCCGGAGGGCTGTAAGTCTACCACTGTGGGCGTACCGCGCCCCACCCGGCTCCAATCGTCCAGCTTAAGGTCTACCCCCATCCGCCCGGCAATCGCTTTCAGGTGGATCACCGCGTTGGTGGAGCCGCCAATCGCTGCGTTGGTACGAATGGCATTCTCAAACGCTTCTTTTGTGAGAATTTTGGAGAGTTTTAGATCTTCATTAACCATCTCGACAATGCGATTACCGGAAAGGTGCGCGAGCACATAACGACGCGAATCCACCGCAGGAATTGCCGCATTGTGAGGTAGTGAGGTGCCCAGGGATTCCGCCATGCAGGCCATGGTAGACGCGGTGCCCATGGTGTTACAGGTGCCCGCCGAGCGCGACATGCCCGCTTCAGCGGCCATAAAGTCGTGCAGTGAAATCTCGCCCGCTTTGACCTGCTCAGAAAGTTGCCAGACCACGGTGCCCGAACCGATGTCCTTGCCCTTGTGCTTGCCGTTAAGCATGGGGCCGCCGGTCACGACGATGGTGGGGATATCACAGCTCGCCGCGCCCATTAACAGCGCTGGGGTCGTTTTATCACAACCTACCAGCAGCACCACTGCATCAATCGGGTTGCCACGAATCGCCTCTTCAACATCCATGCTGGCAAGGTTACGGGTAAACATTGCGGTCGGGCGGAGGTTGGATTCACCGCTGGAGAAGACCGGGAATTCCACCGGGTAGCCACCCGCTTCCAGTATGCCCTGCTTTACATGCTCCGCTAGCTTGCGAAAGTGAGCGTTGCAAGGCGTTAGTTCTGACCAGGTGTTACAGATGCCGATAATCGGCTTGCCTTGGAATTCATGGTCGGGAATGCCTTGGTTTTTCATCCAGCTGCGGTACATAAAGCCGTTTTTATCGGCGGTTCCAAACCACTGGGCAGAGCGTAGGGGCGGCTTTCGTTCAGACATGGACGTCTCTCCGTACAATTCGGTAAAAGATAGAAACAAAACAGGAAAAAAGTGTCGTTAGGCGCGCTGACGTCGCGTCTGTTTCCAGCGGTCAAACATTACCGCCAGCAGCAGAATTGCCCCACGTACCAGGTACTGGTAGAACGTTGGTACGTTGAGTAGCCCCATGGCGTTCTGCACACAGCCCATGATCAGCACGCCGACGACTACGCCGGTAATAGTGGCAACGCCGCCCGATAGCGCCACCCCACCCAGTACACAGGCAGAAATCACCGCAAGCTCTAGCCCCATGGAGGTATTGGGATCGCCCAACCCCATCCGCGAGGCCAGTAATACGCCCACTACGCCCGCAACAACGCCTTGTAAACCAAAGACAATAATCTTGAGGCGGCGGACATTGACCCCCGCGAGCGACGCGGCCTCCGAGTTACCGCCCGTGGCCAGCACATTGCGTCCGAAGGCGGTCATATTGAGCACCACACCGAAGATGACAAAGCAGGCCAGCATGGTCCACACCGGCAGCGTCAGGCCTAGAAATGAAGCGCTACCCAGATCAAAGAAACCCGGCACGGTAATCATCACCGCGTCGCCGCCCGAGGTGATATAGGCCAGCCCGCGTACAAACTCCATCGCCGCCAACGTGGCAATCAGCGAGTTAATACCAAACCTGGCAATCACAAACCCGTTAAAGGCCCCCACCGCGCCACCGGCCACAACGCCACCTATAACGCCGATAAAAACGCTACCGGTGCTAGAGGTCACAACAGCCGCCACTACCCCCGCAAACGCTACGATTGAGGCCACCGAAAGATCCACCTCACCCAGCGCCAACACCAGCATCATGGTGGTCGCCAGGCTGCCTATCAGGGTGATCGAAAGCAGCAGCCCCACCATGTTTCGCCCGGTAAGAAAGTCGGGGATAAACACCGCCAAGGCGATAAAGAGCAGCATAAAAACGGCGATCAGCCCAGAGGTGTCCAACAGCGTGCGCAGCGGTTTAACGAGCCCTTGGCGCCCCGCAGGGCGCGTTGGCTCAACACCTTCTTGGGTTAATTTGTTCGATGTCATCACAGGTGTCCTGAACGTGTTCGATAATGGGTACCGCTTAGGCGGGTAGTGCCAGGCCTAATAGTCGTTCGGGCGTGGCGGCGTCTCTTGGCACCACGTCGACCAGCTCACCGTCGCGCATCACTGCGATGCGGTCACAGATGGAGCTAACTTCGGCAAGGTCGCTGGAAATCACGACAATGCTTTTCCCCTGCTCGGCCAAGTCGTAAAGCAGGCTATAAATGTCTCTACGCGCGCCTACATCAATCCCGCGCGTGGGCTCGTCCATTACGAAAAGGTCAATCTCTTCCGCGAGCCAGCGGGCCAAAATTACCTTTTGCTGATTGCCCCCGGATAGCTTGCCTATCGGTGCCCGATAGCTGGGGGTTTTAACGCTAAGCTGCTGAATATAGGATTCAGCATTGCGTCGTTCGCGGCCAAGGTGACGGAAAACACCCCAGCGCTTAAAAAACCGCCGACAGCTGATATTGAGGTTGTCGGCAACACTCGCCACGGGGAAAATCCCTTGAGATTTACGGTCCTCCGGGCACATGGCGATACCGGCACGAATCGCCTCTGCGGGACTTTTAAAGCGTCGCGATTCGCCCTGGAACGTCACGCTACCCGCTTTAGGCGCTTCCACCCCGCATACCAGCCGCAATAGCTCACTGCGACCGGCGCCCACTAGGCCAAACAAGCCGAATACCTCGCCACGCTTCACGGAGAAGCTAACCGGCGCATTCAGGCCGCGCCCTTGAATCTCGTCAACAGACAGCACCACATCGCCCTGCTCGCGGGCGCGATAGCCGTATACGTCATCGATGTCCCGCCCTACCATCTCGCTAACCAATAGATCATGCGTCAGCTGCGACATATCTTCGTGGGTACGAATATGCTGGCCGTCGCGAAAGATAGTGACCGCATCGCACATCTCAAACACTTCTTCCATGCGATGGGTCACGTAGAGCACCACCCGCCCCTCGTCGCGCAGGCGTTTGACGATGCGTTTAAGCTGACGGATTTCCTGAATGGAAAGGCTACTGGTAGGTTCATCGAAAGCGATAACGCGGGCATCACGCAGCAATGCACGGCCAATCTCAATCATCTGCTGCTGGCCGATAGAGAGCTCGCGCACCTTGGTCGAGGGATGAATGTCACCCTCGCCAAGGTCAGCCAGAATCGCCAGTGCCCTTTCCCGCATCTTTCGCCGGTTCACAAACCCCTGACGCGTAGGCAGCTGGCCCAGCAGCAGGTTTTCAGCGACCGACATATTGGGCGAGAGCGTTAGCTCCTGGTAGATAATGGCGATCCCTTCGCGCAATGCTTCACGGGCGTTGCTGAACACGTGGCGCTGCCCATCGATCCAGAGAGCCCCCTCTGCAGCGCGGTTCACCCCGCTAAGCACTTTCAGCAGCGTCGACTTACCCGCGCCGTTTTCGCCCATCAGCGCATGCACCTGACCGGTATGAGCAGAAAAACTCACCCCATCCAGCGCGCGCACCCCAGGGAATACAACACTGATATTGTCAAAGCGAAGATATGGATCAGACATACGTGAGCACTCCACCAAATAGCCCGTCACAAAAAGTCAGTTACAGACCGAGCGCATCGCGCACTTCTTCCCAGTTATCACGCGTCATTAACGTACCAGACGTTTCTGTAATCGCCTGAGGCTCCTGGTCTTCGCTGATCCAGCGGTAAAGGTCTTCAGCCGTTTGTCGACCGTGCATGGTAGAACTCACCGCAACGGTGCCGTGGAAGCCCGTGGGGTTGTCGCGGGAAAACTCAGCAAATGCCGCGCCTGAACCATTGATGCCCACCCCAATGACATCCTCAGCGGCCAGGCCGTACTGTTCGGTCGCCCGAACGCCCCCCAGCACACTCTCTTCATTTAGCGCGTAGATTATCCAGTGCTCATAATCACCGCGCTGAGACAGCACCGGTGACGCAGCGGAAAATGCACCACTCGTATCCGTACTTTGTTGAGGCGCATCGAAGATGTTCTCTTCGGGGAAGCCCGAAGCAAGCAGCGCTTGGGTCGCTCCATCCGTCCGTTCAACGGCAGTCGGTAGCTCGTTATTGGTAATACGCAACGCACCTACGTTCTCAACATTCCAGCCACGGGCTTCCATTTCGGCGGCAATTGCCTCACCAACCTGCTGGCCAATTTTGGTGCCGGACATACCCAGGTGCGGTACGCCTTCCATAGGCTCACCACTGGCGTTAACAAACTGGTCATCGACGGTCACCACTTTCATGCCGTACTGTTCGGCGCGATTCATGATCGCTGGCCCAAGACGTACATCTGGCGGGCAAATGACAAACCCTTGAGCGCCTTGTGAGTAAAGGTTATCAATCGCGCTAAGCACCTCTTGACCATCTTCACCACCCAAACGAACAACCTGGAATCCGAGTTCCTCGCCCGCCTCTGTAGCGGCGCGCTGTTCGTTAATAAACCAGGCTTGTTCCGGCTTTTTGACGATAAAGCCCATCTTCACGTCGTCCTGTGCCTGCACAGAACCCAGCGAGGCCAGCATGACGGCGCTACCCAGCGCCAGGCGCGTAAACGTGGTTACGATGCTCATTGTTGTGCTCCTGATATTCCAATTATTATTGATGTTATTGCTGCAATCACCGTCTGCTGCTCGTCAGGCACATGGCTAGACGCCCATATCGTCCTGGGCAGAGAAGCGGAAGATGGTGCGTGAACGGTAGGTCTCTCCTGGCTGTAGCACCGTGCTGGGAAAGGCGTCCTGATTAGGCGAATCGGGAAAGTGCTGCGTTTCCAGTGCAAAGCCAGAGCGCTGTGGATAGGCATTGCCACTTTTGCCCGTTAAATCACCGGCCAAAAAATTCCCCGAATAAAATTGAATACCAGGCTCAGTGGTTTTAATTTCCAGCAGCCGTCCACTTTGTGGCTCCCACACCCTGGCGGCCATCACCAGATCACCTTGCTCGGCGTTATCTCGGTTAAGCACAAAGTTATGGTCGTAGCCCTGCCCAAAGCGCAGTTGATCGTTGTCTTGCTCAATACGCTCGCCAATCGACGTGGCCTGGGTGAAATCGAACGGCGTGCCTTCAACAGGCTGCAGCTCACCCGTCGGAATCAATGATTCACTCACCGGGGTAAAAGCATCGGCATTGAGTATAAGCTGATGATCAAGGATGGAGTCGTTCCCCTCACCCTTAAGGTTGAAGTAACTGTGCTGGGTAAGATTGACGGGCGTTGCCTTGTCGGTCTCGGCCTGGTAATCGACAATCAGTTCATTTTGATCGGTAAGGGTGTACGTCACTTCAACCGTCAGTTCTCCAGGATAGCCCTCTTCGCCATCCTCACTGACATAGCTCAGCACCAGCCCCGTCCCTTTATCATTTTCAAAAGGCTCGGCCTGCCAGAGCACACGATCAAACCCTTGCTCGCCGCCGTGCAGGTGGTTATCACCATCGTTGGTGGCTAATGAGTAGGTTTCACCCTCCAGCGCAAACTGACCTTCGGCGATACGGTTGCCGTAGCGGCCGATGAGTGCACCAAAGTAGGGATTAGCTTGCTGGTAAGTGTCAGACAGATAACCATCCAGCGATTCAAAACCCAGCGCGATATCGTCAATGTTTCCGTCTACGTCAGGTACTTTCAGGGATACGATTGTGCCCCCGTAATTAATGACCTGAAGCTCAACGCCATTGGCGTTCGTCAGCCGGTAGCTTTGCACCTCACGGCCGTCCGGCAACTGGCCGAACGTCGATTGTTCGACGGCGTTCTCTGCTTTACTGTTCGCCATGGGTTCCTTATCACTTTGGGCCTGGGCTACGTTTGTCATCAGCGCGATGACGCCTGCGCTTAGTAACAATCTTGAGCCAACGCTACCTGTATGAGAGGGCATGGTGTTCCTCCTGTTAACATCGTTATTGTTATTCGTGCGGTATGCGGTTCACTACTAGGTTCTCTACCAGGTTCACTACTACACGCCCTACACTAGACAGCTCTTACATAACTAACCAATATAGGAACACGTTAATTCCGATACACTTATTGCTATCAAAAGCACTGAAAGGCTTATTCCATGAGCGTTCTTGACAGTAACTGGTTTCTCAACGCTCGACTAAAGTTGCGTCATTTTCAGCTATTTTTGGCGCTTGACGAGCACCGCAACCTGCATCGTGCCGCTGCCCAACTCAACATGAGCCAGCCCGCTGCCTCAAAACTGCTCAGCGACCTGGAAGCCAAGCTGGGGATACGTCTGTTTGATCGTCAGCCGCGTGGGCTAACCCCTAACTGGTATGGGGAGGTCATGATTCGTCATGCGCATAGTGTGCTGTCGACACTACACCACACCGCTGAAGAGCTGACCGCGCTGCGCAACGGCAATACGGGCACCGTGGCTATCGGCACCGTTATGGCACCCGCCGTTACGCTTCTAACCAGCGCTATTGAACGGGTCCACAGAGACCGCCCGGAGCTTAAAATCAGTGTGGATGTGGATGTCAGCAAAGCGCTGGTGCCACGTTTGCTGGAAGGTGAGCTGGATTTTGCGATTACACGCCTTCCACCAGGCAGCGATCTTGAGCGCTTTGTCTTTGAAGAAATTGGCGAGGAGGAGTTGTGCTTCGTCTGTCGTGAAGGGCATCCGCTAGTAGGCAAAACGTCGTTAAAACTGGCGGACATGGCCGCCTATCCGTGGTCACTGCAGCCACCCGGCGCACTCATGCGACAGCGTGTTGACAGTCTGTTTCTGCATCATCAGGTCGCGCCACCTCGGCAAGTCGTTGATACTGCCGACTTACTAGTGTCACTAGCGCTGGTCGATAAGTCGGACACCATCACCGTGACCACGCGCGAAACGGCCGATCTACTCTGTACCCCGCAACGCTTTCACCAATTGCCCTTCGTCGAAGCGCTTAGCGTGCAGCCCTACGGCCTGGTCAGCTTACGCCACCAACGACTTTCACCGGGGGCTGCGCTATTAATGAGCACCCTCCGCGAGATTATCGCTCAGAACGCGCAACGCGAAGATGGGCGCAGTGAAACGTAACGAGGCAGCCGCACAACAAGCATGGCCAGCCCGATAGCAGCAGTGAAAGGCCTGCTGCTATCTCACAGAAACATCCTCACAGCACCCTTACCAACATTAATACTGCGCTCCTTATCGAAAGATGCGTAGCGGCTGCCCCATGAACACAGCCGGCAGGTCAGATATTGCCAAGCGGTCGGCATCGCCCCTCGCCTTGGCTTAACCTGCTCAGTGCTTGAGAAAAACGTCCCTCTAAAGCCTCTGAATAAGCTACCAGACTAAAGTCCATGTTGAACATTTTCTCCATATGTTCAACATATAGGCAATCCTAATAAAGAATAATCGACTGGAGCCACTATGCTGCACATCGCCGTATTTCTACGTTTAACCCTACATCGCATACCGTGTTTCAGGGCCTATCGAAAGTGAATTGCCATGGACGTCAGGTGATTTGCTCCTTCGGTTTCTATAGAGGCGGTCACTAATTTCTTAGTCGCCATATCTATCATTTAAGGCTCTACCCATGAAAACTCCAAAGCTTACGTATCTGGAAAAGGTTGGATTCGGCAGCGGCGATATGGCGATCAATGTCGTTATATCTTCGATGTTTCTGATTATCTCTTACTTCTATACCGATATTTTTGGCCTAAAACCCAGCCATATGGGGATTCTATTTCTAGTAGCGCGGTTAATGGATGCAGTGACTGACCCGCTTATGGGTATTATCACCGATAAATTCAATACGCGTTATGGTCGTTACCGCCCTTACTTCTTGATTTTTTCAGTACCTTTTGGGATCTCGGTACTACTACTTTTTACTACACCCGACTGGAGCTATAACGCTAAGCTGGTGTGGGCATACTCAACCTACCTGTTTGTCACGCTCATGTTCACGGCGGTGACCATCCCCTATATTTCCTTAATCGGAGTACTGTCACCGGACCCGCAAGACCGGCTACCTGCCAATGGATACCGCTTGTTTTTTGCCAAGATTGCCGCCTTCCTGGTAACGATCATAGTGCCGATACTTGCCGAATTTGTGGGTGGAGATAATCTTGCCTTGGGCTACCAGGTATCCATGGGCTTAATGGGAGGACTCGCTACCCTGTTATTTCTGTTCTGTTATTTCACGACTACCGAGCGCGTCCAGCACACTATCGATACGAAACCACTGAAAGAGCAGTTTCGCCTGTTAATCAAAAACGATCAGTGGATGGTGCTATGTGCGGTCTGCTTTACAGGCACGCTAGGTTATGTGATTCGCAGCTCGGTGGCGGCCTATTACGCTAAATATTATCTCGATGCTAACGCGACAATGCTGTCAGCCTTCTTAACCGTGGGCGTTAGCGCAGCCATCTTGGCCATGGTGGCTTCAACCTGGATCACCAAACGCTACTGTAAACTCAACCTCTTCCGCTGGAGCCAACTCGCCGTCGGGGTGCTGAGCGTTATCATGTTCTTTGCCGTCTCTCCGGGCGATATCGTGCTGGCCTTTATTCTGTATTTCCTTATTTCCTTTGCCGTTGACCTGCATGCTCCGGTTTTCTGGTCGGCTATCGCCGAGTCAGTAGATTACGGAGAAGCCAAGACTGGGCGGCGTGTCTCAGGACTGGCGTTCGGTGGTATTTCATTTTTTCAAAAAGCAGGCATGGGGGCAGCCGGTTTCCTGGTAGGCATCTTGTTAACCTATTTTAACTATGAGCCTAATACTGAACAGAGTGCGTTTACGCTAACCGGTATCGCGTTGATGCTTTCTATCATTCCTGGCGTCTTTCATACGCTGATGGGCAGCTTAATGTTCAAGTACCATATTACTGATCGCTATTATGAAAAAATGAAAGCAAACCTTTTAGAGGGCTCCCCGCTACCTGAAACGCCGCCAAAGCAACAACAGCGGCCTATCTACCGCGCAACGAACCTATAACGCGCAACGAACCTATAAGAAGAGAGACCATAATGACGATGAGGCCTTTGATAGAACAACGCGCAGACCCGTTTATTCATAAGCATACCGACGGCTTTTATTACTTCACGGCTTCGGTGCCTGAATATGATCGTTTAGAGTTACGCCGGGCATCAAGCATCGAAGCCCTTGCCGATGCCAGTACCGTCAGCGTATGGCACAAGCCAGATACAGGCCCTTTAAGCGAACTGATTTGGGCACCGGAACTGCACTTTCATGCAGGGCGTTGGACTATCTATTTTGCGGCGGCTCCCAGCCGAGAGATTAAAGACGGTTTATTCCAGCACCGCATGTACGCAATTAGCACTGACGCGGAAAACCCTCTGACCGGCACATGGAGCGCGCCCATTCAGGTCGAGACGGGCATCGATAGCTTCTGCCTCGACGCAACAACGTTCTCTCATCATGACAAACTCTATTACCTATGGGCGCAGAAGTCGCCTGACATCCCCGGCAACTCCAACCTCTATATTGCACCCATGGAAGCGCCCGACACGCTATCAGGGCCGCCGGTTCGTTTGAGTATTCCTGAATTTGAGTGGGAGACGCGTGGCTTCAGTGTCAACGAGGGGCCTGCGGTTCTGTGCCGACATGGCCGAGTGTTATTAACCTACTCGGCAAGCGCTACCGATGAAAACTACTGCATGGGCTTGTTGTGGGCCAATGCCGATGACGACTTGCTTGATCCTTCCAGCTGGACGAAGCTGCCAAACCCCGTTTTTCAGAGCGACTCGCCCAATAAGCTCTTCGGGCCAGGGCACAATAGTTTTACCGTTTCTGAAGACGGCCAAACGGATCTACTGGTGTATCACGCGCGCACGTATACCGAGATTGAGGGCGACCCCCTGTGGGATCCGAACCGACATACGTACGTCAAACGCATCCAATGGGACGCAGAAGGATTCCCTCTTTTCGGAAAACCCTCATCACCTGATTAATGGTTTATTTTCCTGCGAATGCTTTAACGTTCCGCGTTAACCCGCCACCAACGACTCCATATGCCCTTGCGTTTGGCTTGAGTCGTTGATGGCACCTCTCTATAGCGTGAACGGCCATCACTCGATAAACGCATCCGTTACGTCACGATGACCGTACAAGAAAGCGTCGGCTACTTGGCGCAGTGGCGCGACATCTACTTCGCTGCGCCCCGCTGCGATAAGCTCGGCGAAGTAAGTATAAAGACCTTCATACTCCTTCTCTTCAGCGTCGACTATCTGCTGACCTTCAATCGTTAGGCGGCAACCACCGTCGGTCAGGCTTACGCGCCCGCCATCAGTATCAATGTGAATATCCCAGGTTTGCGGGCCGGTCTGACGAAAATCAAACACCGCTTCAATAGCCGTATCCAGGTGGTCCGTAAAAGAGAGCTCAGCGGCAATCGGTGTCTGGCAATTTTCTGGCACCTGCAACCGCGCCTGACGCAGGAAAAACGGTTGCGGCAGGATGGCCGTGGCAATGGAAAGCGCGTTAATACCCGGGTCGAATACGCCCATTCCACCGGGTTGCCAGATCCACGCTTGGCCTGGATGCCATACCCTTACGTCCTCTTTCCACTCAATATCAACTCGCCGAATACTGCGCTCTGCTAACCACTGTTTGGCATGGGCAACGCCCGGTGCAAAACGTGAATGCCAGGCAGCAAACAGGCTAACCCCTTGCTGGTCAGCCACTGCGATCAAGTCCTCTACTTCACTTAACGTGGCCCCTGGCGGCTTTTCCAGCAGCACATGCTTGCCACGCATTAACGCAAGGCGCGCTTGAGAGTAGCGCAGGTGAGTAGGCGTGCAAATGGCCACGGCGGTTATCTCGGGGTGAGCATCCAGCATGGCCTCTAGCGAGGCATAGCCAGGAGTGCCCGGCAGTACTGCATTAGGGTCAGCTGTGGCGACAAACTGGCAGCTAGTGACCGCTGCCATTGCAGGAATATGCTGATCGCGGGCAATTTTACCCACCCCGACCAGGCCAATCATTACGTGAGACATACGTTTGCCTTGTTAGCAAAAGTGGGATCAATGTAAGGTTCAGCGGCGCTCGATGTTAAGCCCCAAAGAGCTGGGTTCCAAAGAGCTGGGTCCCAAAGAGCTGGGCTCCAGGGTGCTGGCACTGTTCTCAAGCCCCAGCGCCTTTGCGGTACCCGCCAACACGGCCTGAGCCGCCAAAAACGCCTCCCGAGGGCGGCGCAGACGAATACTTTCCATTAGCTGGCGATGCTGCTCCAAACTCTCATCAGGGTCCGGGGCGCTCTCATTGGACATCGATACCAACATATAAATGGAAGGGCGCAAGATATGGGAAAGCTGTGCCCAAACGATGTTGTGAGTCGCCTTGAAGATCGCTTCATGAAAAGCAACATCGCATTCACTATGCAGACGCCGCTCTTCAAGACAGGTGGCATGACGCAGGTTCTGGCCCAACCCTTCAAATGCTTCTTCGATAGCCACCAAATCGTGCGCCGTGGCACGCTTGGCAGCGGTCATCGCCACATAAGGTTCCACATCCAAACGAAAAGCCAGTATTTCACGCTGGATATCAGGGTTTGGCGCAGCATACCGCGTTAACCAATGGGTCACCTGGGGATCAAGGATATGCCACTCAGAATACTCACGAACCTTGGAGCCATGCCCTGAAATACGCTCAATAATACCCGCATCCACCAACTGACGAAGATCGCTACGTACCGCCGAGCGATTAATAGCAAAGCGTTCACACAGATCCAGCTCCCGAGGCACAAAATCGCCGGGCTGATAATGCCCTGCGAAGATAGCTTCGGCGAGATGTTCGGCAATACTGGGCCGAGCAACAGGCTTACTGAGAGATGACGTCACTATGATTCAACCCTATTACAATTCTTCTCAATCATAACGTAATCAACCTCTCCAAGCATGGGCGTAATACAAGCGGATGGTACTGATGATTTCCCCTTGATTAATGCTCATGGCGACATCGTGATATTGGCAACTCCCTTTAAATCCAGGGAGCCGCTATGACGTTACGCTTTCTTTGTGATAACGTCGACACATACAAAAGTATATGTTGAACATACTGGCAATAAGCTCAACAGTTCGTCTACGATGAATAGCACTTTCCAAATAATGGCGTCAGCCACCTCTAACAAGCAGCGCTAGCACTCTCCCGGATAGCCCGCTTGGGGTGACATGACACCGCCTCATGCCATTCAAGACACCATTGGGTTGCCTGCTGTTTGCCATGCAAATGAGCAAGCGCTTGATGTATTAACAAGGACATGTCGCTATGCGGTTGATTCAGTACACCGAACAAGAAACACTAAAAGTCGCATTGGTAGAGAGCGCTGAGAAAGTTCGCCCCATCGCCATAGAGGGCGGCACTTACGCGCTAGCCAAAGCCGCTATTGCCGCTGGGGAGTCGCTTGAACAAGCCATTAAATCACGGCTTGGCGACACGCTGGTTGATTACCAAACGCTCATCGACGAGCAGCGCCTGCTGCCGCCGCTCACGCATCCCGACCCCGCCCACTGCCTGGTGACCGGCACCGGCCTCACCCACTTGGGCAGCGCCGATACGCGATCCGCCATGCATGCCAAAACTCAAGTGGCCGAGGAGGAGCTGACCGACTCCATGCGCATGTTCAAACTCGGCGTTGAAGGCGGAAAGCCTTCCGATAACGCCGAAGGGTCGCAGCCGGAATGGTTCTATAAAGGCGATGGCGACTGCATCGTCGCGCCGGAAGCAGACATGCCTTCTCCCGCGTTTGCCCAGGATGCTGGTGAAGAACCAGAGCTTGCGGGGCTCTATATGGTGGCTGACGATGGCACTCCGTGGCGGATTGGCTACGCTGTGGGTAACGAATTTTCCGACCATGTTACCGAGCGTTTTAACTACCTATGGCTGGCGCACTCTAAACTGCGCGCCTGTAGCGTTGGGCCAGAGCTGTTGATCGGAGAGTTGCCTACCCACCTTGAAGGCACCAGCCGCATTGTGCGCGATGGTCAAACATTGTGGGAAAAGCCATTTTTAACCGGTGAGTCCAATATGGCCCACAGCCTCGCCAATCTTGAGCACCACCACTTCAAATACGCAGGCTTTCGCCGCCCGGGCGATGTCCACGTCCACTTCTTCGGCACGGCTACTCTTAGCTTTGCTGACCAGATTCAAACCCGCGATGGTGACCGTTTCGAGATCACGCTTAACGATTTTGGCCGCTCACTACGTAACACGCTACGCATGCCAACGAATCACAAGCACGAAACAACCATCGTCAACGCGCTTTAACAGGAGGCTACATGACACTGCAAGGTACACTGCTTATCGGTCAACAGGCCGTCACCGGTACTCAAGCCGATATTGTTGCCGTTAACCCGGCCACCGGCGAAACGCTGGAGCCGCGCTAT
>NZ_JBQSXL010000031.1:0-35642 GCF_052378165.1 Halomonas sp. AOP30-A1-24 | reverse complement strand
TAACAGCGTACGACTGAAATAGGGTGGAAGCAGTGATGGTATGGTTAATTATCATTTTTGTATTGTTATTTGTGATGGCGCCGGTCATGTGGCTCAAGCCAAGCCCGCGTCAGGTAAGGCAAATGGCGTTGCGTAACGGTGCTAAGCAACAAGGGGTCAGTGTTAAAATGGAAAAACCCCCGCTGCACCATTTTAGGGGCACCATGCCCGCTTATCGTTGGCACTATCCTCAGGATGCGCCAGGCCCGGACTTTGTGCTGCTACGGGACAGCAATGCCAGTGCCGCACTAGAGCCCTATTATGCTGGCTGGCGTTGGCGTATTGCACCGTTGCGCGATTTACCTGAAAGTGCCAGTGCGCCGTTAAAAGCACTCCTGGAGCGGCTGCCTCAGGATGCACTAGTGATTGAATCGACGCCTTATGCGCTAACGCTTTGGTGGTGGGAGTCGCAAACCGCCGAGCGTTTCTCCACTTATCTTGCAGACGTAAAGCAATTAAAGGGCGCGCTAAGCGGTTTGTCGGACCAGCCGCTAGGCAAGCCGTTGGATAATCGAAACGGTGCGCATCACCGCTAGGTGAGCATCTAAGCAGTAGGGGGATCTTGCTCGCGCGCTTGAATGGCTAGCCCGTTTGATTCAATTATTGACAGCCATTCATTGAGCTGTTCAAGCTCACGCTCACCAAGCCCGACAAAGAACTCTTCACGGACTTGGGTGGCCACCGCATCAATTTTTTCTAAAAGCGGCATTGCTGCTGGCGTAAGGTAAATACGCTTGCTGCGCCGGTCACTATCACAAGCGCGTCGCTCAACCAGACCCTGCTCCTCAAGTTGACCCAGTGTACGAACAAGTGAAGGGGCCTCAACACCAATCACTCGCGCCAGGTCGCACTGGGGATGTCCCTCTCCCAAGCGCCAGATATGATAAAGCGTGACCCAGCGCGTTTGGGTAAGCCCCAAAGGAGCGAGCCTACGATCCAAAATTGAGCGCCACAAATGCGGCAGGCGTGCAAGACGAAAACCAATCGATGAAGCCATGGGCAACTCGCTACCAAAAAGTGGGAGGATAGATTGTCATTAGCTATGGCTTGGATTGCAAGCCATAGGCGGACTTAGTCGCTTGTCGGCGTGTCAGAACGTTCACTGCTTCCTGGCACAAAACGACGCAAATCAAGTCTGCTTAAACCGCTGGCGCGAATAGCGCTATCGGCTTTAGAGGCCTTTTGCAAGTCTTCCGATACCGTAAAACGAATCAGCCCCACGCGTTGACCACTATCAGTCATGATATCTATTCGCCAGTCACCTGATGGGTCAGCAGGAAAGTTAAGCTTATGACTCCATGCCCGATAACCCTGTTCACGCCCACCACTAATGTCCAGCCGGACGGTATCTAACGGTTCACCGTTGTGACGCCAGGCGTGGTAAATAGTTTCGCTTAATCCTCGTGGGGCACGGATCGCGGTATACACATAAAGGCCGTTTTCACGAATAGCATCTGGCGTCAGCGCAATGGAACCCTGCGGTTCTCGCTGCTGAATATCAAGCGAAGGGGAGAGCGCACTGCTGGTCAACCAAAGGCTTGCGGGCGGCACCCAAATACGGCCTATCCAGGCAGCATACGCAAGTGCAAGCGTTAGCCCTAGAAATAGGCACCAGCGTTTTAATGAGCGCTGCTTGAGTAAGTGCCAAAAGCTGGGAAGCGCTACCAGTACCATCAAAGACATCGCTAACAAAAGGCTTTGTCCGGTCGTGAGATGGAGCATGATCGGTAGCGTTACCAGCATCACCAAAAAAACGCACAGCGCATGGAAAATAAAATAGAGACTGCGCCAGCGGCCAGCTACCTTGTAATAAAGCGGATCGATAATTGATAACAGCGCCATGCCAATGACCAGGAGAGCAAATAGCGTTTGTCCGCTATTCCATACCGTCGTAATTAAAATGAACGGAAGGGTAAAAAACAGCGTCTCCTGGTGAATCATTTGGGCAATAAACGTAGTGGCGCCACGGTGCAGGGTAGGGTGGCCGCGCTTGGCCAGCCAGCGGCCAATTAAACTTTCAGAAAGCAGCAGCGTCCAGGTAAATAGCAGCCCCAGCGCTAGCGCCGCACCTAGCCACTGCTGACGGTCGACCAGAAAAAAACTGCCTACTCCCGCCGAAAATGCCATGGGCGGCCATAGCCAGCTCCAGGGTTTAATGCGCTCCACTAAGCGCTCGGTAAAGTGCTGAATGGCTTTTATGCGCGTCG
Organism: Halomonas sp. AOP30-A1-24; assembly: GCF_052378165.1. NCBI lineage: Bacteria > Pseudomonadati > Pseudomonadota > Gammaproteobacteria > Oceanospirillales > Halomonadaceae > Halomonas > Halomonas sp. AOP30-A1-24. The sequence goes on along the minus strand of NZ_JBQSXL010000031.1, from coordinate 33,396 downwards.
GTGTTAACAGGGCGCCCATGAATATATGACCCATAGTGAAAAAAACATGATCCATGGGTTTCTGAAAAAAGTCGATGCCCAGTAGGTAATCGTCTTAATGTGTCCTTAATAACGGAATATTTGGGTGATGAGAAAGTGTACTTCCTGGCAGGGATTAGCCAAAAGTCAGGGCTTGACGTTGTTGGATAACTCAACCAAGCTAACGCTATCAAACGACCGTATGAAATGCTGGCGAGCCAGCCAGGGACTTGTCGCTAAAACTTGCTGCAAGAGTCTGCTGACAGGAGCGCCAGTTCAAACCTGTGGAGAGAGCACGGATGATCTATCAAGGCAATGCCATCACGGTGGAGCGTCGTGACACCCTGAGTGGCCATCACATCGCGCGGCTTATTTTTGATTTAAAAGATGAGTCCGTTAATAAGCTTTCCAGCGCTGTTATTACCGAACTGGGAGAGGCCGTTAGCGCTCTTCAGGCGGCAGATGACTTGCAGGGCCTGATGATTGGCAGCGGCAAAGACGCATTCATTGTCGGGGCGGATATCACCGAGTTTCACAGCCTGTTCACTAAAGGTGAAGCGTACCTTGAGGAGATGAACCTCAAGGTGCACGAGATATTTAATGCGATTGAAGATCTCCCTTTTCCAACCGTTGCCGCCATTAATGGCCTTGCCTTGGGTGGGGGGTGCGAAGTGCTGCTCACCACTGATTTTCGCGTGATGAGCGAAAAAGCTAAAATTGGACTTCCCGAAACCAAACTGGGCATTTTGCCGGGCTGGGGTGGTTGTGTACGCTTGCCACGCTTGATTGGCGCTGACAATGCGATTGAATGGATTGCCGGTGGCACTGAAAACCGCGCCGATGCGGCGCTAAAAGTCGGCGCTGTCGATGCCGTGGTCACGCCCGAGCAGCTAGAGGAGGCGGCGCTAGACATACTCGACCGCGCTAACGCTGGCGAGCTTGATTACCAGGCGCGCCGGGCAGAGAAAAAAGGTCCCTTAAAGCTCAATGCTATCGAACAAATGATGGCGTTTGAAACGGCCAAAGGGTATGTCGCCGGCAAAGCGGGCCCTCACTATCCAGCGCCTATTGAAGCTATCAAGGTTATTCAAAAAGGTGCGGGTGAAGAGCGCAGTCGCGCCCAGGCCATTGAGGCGAAAGCCTTTGCCAAGCTTGCGCTAAGCAGCGTGGCGTTTAACCTGGTCGGTCTGTTTATGAACGATCAGGTCGTCAAAAAGAAAGCCAGCAAGTATGAAAAGCAGGCGCAGCCTGTTAAGCAAACGGCCGTGTTGGGCGCCGGTATAATGGGCGGTGGTATTGCTTACCAAAGCGCCTCTAAAGGCACGCCTATCTTGATGAAAGACATCAAGGATGAAGCCATTGAACTGGGCCTGAAAGAGTCCCGTAAACTATTCGCCAAGCAGGTTGAGCGTAAAAAACTCACCAGTGAGCAAATGGCGGAAAAGCTGACCAATATTCGCCCCACGCTCTCCTACGGCGACTTCGGCAATGTTGATTTGGTGGTTGAAGCGGTTGTTGAAAATCCCAAAGTAAAAGGTGCGGTGCTCAGCGAAGTCGAAGAGATGGTAGGAGAGAATACGATCCTGACCTCCAACACATCGACCATTTCGATTAACCGCTTGGCTCAGAACCTGAAGCGCCCTGAAAATTTCTGTGGCATGCACTTTTTTAACCCTGTGCATCGCATGCCGCTGGTTGAAGTTATTCGCGGTGAAAAAACCTCTGACGCAGCCGTTGCGGCGACGGTGGCTTACGCTCGCGCCATGGGGAAAACACCCATTGTGGTGAATGACTGCCCCGGCTTTTTAGTAAACCGTGTGCTGTTCCCCTATTTCGGCGGCTTCAGCTTCCTGGTCGAGCAGGGTGCCGACTTCCAGCGTGTTGATAAGGTCATGGAGAAGTTTGGCTGGCCGATGGGGCCTGCTTACCTGCTGGATGTGGTCGGTATGGATACGGCGGTTCACGCTAATGACGTCATGGCGGAAGGCTTCCCGGACCGCATGGCGCGTGAAGGCAAAACGGCAATCCAGGTGATGTACGAAAACGAGCGCCTGGGCCAGAAAAACGCCAAGGGTTTTTATGCCTATGAAGAGGATAAAAAAGGCAAGCCCAAAAAAGTAACGGATGAGCAGGCCTACGCGTTAATCGAGGAAGTGGTTAGCGACAAAAAAGAGTTCTCCGACGAGGATATTATTGCCCGCATGATGGTGCCGCTCTGCATGGAGACGGTTCGTTGTCTGGAAGACAATATTGTTGATACGCCTGCCGAAGCGGATATGGCGCTGATTTACGGTATTGGTTTCCCGCCTTTCCGCGGTGGCGCGCTGCGCTATATCGACGCCATGGGCGTGGCGGAGTTCGTCAAACTGGCGGAAGGATTGGCTGAAGAGCTCGGCCCGCTGTACGCGCCGACTGAAAAGCTGCGCCAAATGGCGAAGAACAATGAGCAGTTTTATCCCGCCCCCGGTCAGGCCTAAGTCACCGCGAACAGGAGAAATAAGATGAGTTTGAATCCCAGAGATATCGTGGTGGTCGACGGTGTGCGTACCGCCATGGCAAAAGCCAAACATGGCGCATTTCGTAACGTTCGAGCGGAAAACCTGTCCGCTGCTGTCATGCAGGCGTTGTTTACCCGTAATCCCAATCTAGACCCTTCTGAAGTAGATGATGTAATTTGGGGCTGCGTTAACCAGACCCTTGAACAAGCCATGAACATTGCTCGCAATGCGGCGATCATGACCGGCATTCCACGCTCGGTACCGGCGCAAACGGTTAACCGTCTGTGTGGCTCCTCCATGACTGCGCTGCATATTGCGGCGGCGAATATCAAAGCGGGCATGGGCGATTTCTACATCATTGGTGGTGTAGAACACATGGAACATGTGCCCATGGCGCATGGGGTTGATGTAAATCCTGCGATTAGTAAATACGCCGCTAAAGCCTCCATGATGATGGGGCTGACCGCTGAGCTACTAGGTAAGATGCACGGTATTACGCGGGAAGATCAGGACCGGTTTGGCGTGCGTTCGCACCAGCGTGCTCAGGCAGCAATGGAGAAAGGCTACTTCGATAACGAGATTGTCGGTGTTGAAGGCCATGACCAGCGCGGCTTTAAAGTGCTGTTCAAGAGCGATGAAGTGATCCGCTCTGATGCAAGCTTTGAGTCCATGGCCCAGCTTAAGCCGGTGTTTGATCCGCGTAGCGGCACTGTCTCGGCAGGCACGTCGTCCGCGCTTTCCGTGGGCGCTTCCGCCATGGCGATCATGAGCTACGAGCGCGCCCAGGCGTTGGGGCTTGAGCCTGTTGCTAAAGTGCTTTCCACAGGTGTAGCTGGGTGCGATGCATCCATTATGGGCTATGGCCCGGTGCCAGCTTCTAAAAAGGCGCTGAAAGCCGCAGGCCTTTCGTCGGATGATATCCAGACTGTCGAGCTTAACGAAGCCTTTGCAGCGCAAAGTCTGCCGGTATTAAAAGACCTGGGCTTTTTGGATGCCATGGACGAAAAGGTTAACTTAAACGGCGGTGCGATTGCCTTGGGCCACCCACTCGGTTGTTCCGGCTCACGCATCAGCACCACGCTGCTTAACGTTATGCAACAGCGCGACACCACGTTGGGCCTGGCCACCATGTGTATTGGTATGGGGCAAGGGGTTGCGACGGTATTTGAGCGCTTGAAGTAACCAGCCTTATGCACTGATAAACGGCACCTATCAAGGTGTCGTTTTTTTTCGCCTTAAATAATCCCAGCCTCCAGGCTGGCAGCCACGGATAGCCCCAGCTCCTCGCATTGCTCGATAAAGCCTGACTGAAAGTCGCCCCGGCAAATAAGCGGCTCTTGTATGAGTCGCCAGCGCAGCCCGGTGGTAATGCTCTCAATGCCACGCTGAGTGCCGGTGCCATCGTGGCCTGCCCGAATATAAAACGCGAACGGTAAACCTTCGGTTTTATCAAGGCAGGCGTAGTAGCATCGATCAAATACGTCCTTCACTAACCCTGCCATATAGCCCAGGTTTTCAGTGGTACCGAGAATAATCGCATCGGCTGAAAGAATATCGTTCGGTTGTGTTTCAAGCGGGGTGAGCGATGTTACCACCACCTTTTCCACGTCAGGGTGGGACGCGCCGTGCACCACAGCCTCCAGCATCTTTTGTGTGTTCTCGGAAGGTGCATGTGCAATGATCAGCAGTTTTTTGCATTCCGCCATGGCAGCCTCTTGTCTAATGAGGTAAGGACACGCAAAGGCAAACAGCCATTCTTTAAAGTGGCGCGTTTACCGGATGCTAGGGTAGCAATCTGGCTCTTATGTGTCGTCACAGGTGAATACTTAGCGCTATGAGTGAGTACATCTACACTTAAGGTTCAGTGAACCAAATTCTGATAGGGATGGGGAATGACAGGGGGGAGAACAATAGAGGTGGAAAACAATAGGAGTGAAGAATGGCTAAGCGCTTCAAGGTGGGCGATCACGTAAAATGGAACTCAGAGGCTGGCTATGTAAGCGGGCATATCACTCGTGTACATACGCAGGATACGACCTACAAAGGTCATCACCGTTATGCCAGTGAGGAGGAGCCGCAGTATGAAATCAAAAGCGACAAAACCGATCATGTTGCGATGCATAAAGACGCCGCGCTTACTCTGATGGATCACTAGCGTTGCGTCGTGCCGTCGACGTGCCACACTTAACCCCTCAATGTCCGCTCCGAGTATTATATGCCCACTGACAACACAATTAAGGTCTACTACGATGCGGTTTGTCCCCGCTGCCGCAAAGACAGGCAGCGTTATGAGCATTGGGCAGGCGAGGGGGCAAGCGATATTCGTTGGTGTGATGTCAGTGAGCACCGGCATACACTGCAAGAGAAGGGTATAGAACCTGACACTGCGTTAAAGTCGCTGCATGTTGAGCAGGCTGATGGGGATATAGTAGAAGGCATTGATGCCTATCGCCTGTTAATGACTCGGGTTGTCTTTTTACGCCCGGTTGCGTGGTTGATCGGCCTGCCGGTGATTAAACCAGGGTTAAGGAAGCTCTATGATGGCTGGATAAAACGACGCTTAAAGCAGCAGGGTCGCTGGTCTTAAAAATGATGGTGGTAATTTGCATGGGGAGCCCATAGGAAACATGAAAATAAAGCAAAACATGTTATGTGTCCTGCTACTTGGGAGTGTGCTATTGGCAGGGTGTGCAGGCAAGCAACACAAGGCGACATCGACCGCACCTCAAGCGAATGATGAGCCTGTTCAGGCAGCACCTGTTGCAAGTTCCAGCAGTGTATCGGCGACTGACTGGGTGCCGCCGCTGTACATGAGCCCTGAAGAAGAGGCCGCTTACTATGTGAGCCGGCTTTCTGATCGCCGCTTCGTTTCCTATTACGGCGACCAGGACAACCGCCGGACCTTTTATATTGCCGCCGAGCGGTTAGGTGATATTGGCTTACCCGCAGTGCCACTTTTGTATGCGCGCTTGAATACCCAAGATGAGTACGAACAAATGCTGGTGCTTTACGCGCTTCAACTGGCAACACAAGATCCGCTGTTAACGTCTAAAACCGGTGGGAATTATGTGCAGCTACCCTCCGTGCTAAGCCCCGAGAGCAACGCAGAAAATGTGGTAATTGCGCAGCAGTGGTGGCAACGCAACGCGGGTTATCTGAATTAACGTTGATGCCTTGGATATTTACTACCACTCTGTAGACATAGTGATTGGCTAACCCGGGAGAAACTTATGGCATTTGCTTTGTCATCAATGGAAGTCACCAGCACCGCTTTTGAGCAGCATCAGGCGATTCCTGCCCGCTATACCGGGGAAGGCGATGATCTATCGCCTCCTCTTGAGTGGCATAACGTACCTGAAGGTACAAAAGGGTTTGCGGTTATTTGCCACGACCCCGATGCGCCGCTGGTAAAAGATGGCCGCTACGGGTTTGTTCACTGGACCCTTTATAACCTGCCCGGCGATATTGCCGGGCTGGATGAAAACACTCAGCTGGGCACTTGTGGCAATAACGACTTCGACAAGCAGGGCTACGGCGGTCCTATGCCCCCAGAAGGGCATGGTAAGCACCTTTACTACTTTTTAGTGCTTGCTTTGGATCAGCCAATGGATCTGCCAAAAGGTCTAAGTGTCGCGGCGCTATTTGAGAAGGTAGAGCCGCACGTATTGGGAATTGACCGGCTTGTAGGCACCTACCAGCGGGGCTAATGCCCCCTTGGACTGGAGCATTTTGCCTAACCGGTGTAGGCTCCATCGCTTTGCTGGTTTTTGTGATGGAGCCATTGATGAACGAATTACCTAATTGTCCTGCCTGCGCCTCAACGTTCACTTACGATGACGGCTTGCAGTACGTCTGCCCGGAATGTGGTAATGAGTGGTCGAAAACGGCGGATGCCGATGCCTCTGACGATATTCCCAGCGTACGCGATGCGAACGGCAATCCCCTTTTTGACGGCGATAGTGTGACCGTCATTAAAGACTTAAAGGTCAAAGGCAGCTCGTTGGTTGTTAAGGTCGGCACGAAGGTTAAGAGTATTCGTATTGTTGAAGGTGATCATGATATCGACTGTAAAGTTGATGGCATTGGCCCCATGAAGCTTAAATCTGAATTCGTTAAAAAAGCCTGATGCTCAGTTAATCAGGTGCTGAGCCATAACAAGCCTATCCCTGGTGGATAGGCTTTTTTGTGGGATAGCCAATAAAATTCTTAAATGATAATGATTGTTGTTTTTGATGGTAACGGCGGCGAACGTGCCAGAACTTGACGCAATTTGCCAAGAATTGGGCAATAGGGCTTCACATCGATTTTATACAGGACTAAAATGGTACCCAATTAACACGCAAGCCAGCCTGATGATTTGCTGGCTAACGGGAGTCGCTATGCTCAAGCTTTCTCGGCTGACAGATTACGCCGCTGTTGTGATGGCACAAATTGCGCGTCACCCAGAGGCATCGCATACGGCAGCTGACTTGGCGGAAGACGTACAGCTACCGCACCCAACGGTAAGCAAAACGCTTAAGATGTTGGTCCGAGCGGGGCTTTTAGCGTCACAGCGAGGGGCGCAAGGCGGTTATCGGCTTGCCAGACCCGCGTCACAAATTACCGCAGCGGATATTATTGCGGCGATTGAAGGCCCTGTCGCGATGACCGAGTGCAGCCATGCCCAGGGAGAGTGCGAGTTGGTCGCAACGTGTGGTGTGGCCGACAATTGGCAGCGTGTATCGCTCGCGATTCGTACCCTGCTTGAAAGCGTAACGTTAGCCCATTTGGCGGCATCATCGCCTCTCAAGCTACCCGTACAATTACCAATTCAAAGTATCAACCTATCGGCGGTATCTGCGTAGCTCTGGATATACAGGGTTCTGAACATACGCAAATCCCGATAAGCGTTGATACGCATTTATTTATAATTGACGGCGAGCGGTGCTCGCCACCAACTGCCCGGAGGGTAACACCATGGCAACCGAAGAAATGGAACAGTTGGTTCGTCGCGAATACAAAGATGGCTTTGTAACCGATATTGAAAGCGACACGCTTCCACCCGGTCTAGACGAAAATACCATCGCGTTTATCTCCAAGAAGAAGGGTGAGCCGGAGTGGATGCTTGAGTGGCGTCTTGACGCTTACCGCCAGTGGTTGGCCATGAAAGAGCCTTCCTGGGCGCATCTTGATTATCCGCCTATCGACTACCAGGCGATTTCCTACTTCAGTGCGCCCAAGCGCCCCGAAGATGGCCCGCAAAGCCTCGACGAAGTAGATCCCAAGCTGCTGGAAACCTACGAAAAACTGGGTATTCCACTACACGAGCGGGCGGCGCTTGCCGGCGTTGCAGTTGATGCGGTATTCGATTCAGTATCCGTAACGACGACCTTTAAAAAGGAACTGGCAGAAGCCGGTGTTATCTTCTGCTCCATTTCTGAGGCAATCCGCGATTATCCCGAGCTGATCAAGCAGTATTTGGGTACCGTCGTGCCGGTGGCCGATAACTACTTTGCCGCGCTTAACTCAGCCGTGTTTACCGACGGCTCATTCGTATTTGTTCCTGAAGGCGTTACCTGCCCGATGGAACTATCGACGTACTTCCGTATCAATGCGGCCAATACCGGCCAGTTTGAGCGTACGCTGATCATTTGCGAAAACCGTGCTCAGGTTTCTTACCTGGAAGGTTGCACCGCGCCGATGCGCGATGAGAACCAGCTGCACGCGGCCGTTGTTGAGCTTGTCGCATTAGATGATGCCTACATCAAATACTCTACCGTCCAGAACTGGTACCCCGGTGATGAGAACGGCAAGGGCGGCATCTATAACTTCGTGACCAAACGTGGCGACTGCCGTGGCGCGCGTTCACGCATTAGCTGGACCCAGGTTGAAACCGGCTCGGCCATTACCTGGAAATATCCTTCCTGCGTGCTGCGCGGTAAAGACAGCATTGGTGAGTTCTACTCCGTTGCCGTTACTAACGGGCGCCAGCAGGCCGATACCGGTACCAAGATGATTCACATTGGTGAAGGCACGCGTTCCTATATCGTGGCCAAAGGTATTTCGGCAGGTAAGAGCGACCAGTCCTATCGCGGCCTGGTGAAAATTGGCCCGCGTGCCAAAGGGGCGCGTAACTTCACGCAGTGTGATTCGCTGCTGATTGGCGACAAGTGTGGCGCTCACACCTTCCCGTATCAGGAAATCGGTAACAGCACGGCAACGATTGAGCATGAAGCCACCACCTCAAAAATTGGTGAAGATCAGCTGTTCTACTGCCGGAGCCGGGGTATTTCCGAGGAAGATGCGGTCAGTATGATTGTTAACGGTTTCTGTAAAGATGTTTTCCAGGAGCTACCGATGGAGTTCGCGGTAGAGGCTGAAGCGCTCTTGAACGTGACATTGGAAGGCGCGGTAGGCTAATCGTTTAGCCGGATTGCCGTACACATTACTTTGATACGCGTCGCGCCAGCGACTCGCCAGAATTAGAAGGTTTATGACTATGTTGCAAGTAACTGATTTACACGTCACCGTTGAAGACAAGCAGATCCTTAAAGGGCTTACCCTGACCATCAACGCCGGTGAAGTACACGCCATCATGGGGCCTAACGGCGCGGGTAAATCAACCCTGTCAGCGGTGATTGCAGGTAAAGATGGCTATGAAGTCACCCAGGGCAGCATCACCTTTGAAGGTAAAGACGTACTTGAGATGGAAATTGAAGAGCGCGCCCAGGCAGGCCTGCTGTTGGGTTTCCAGTACCCGGTTGAGATCCCGGGAGTAAAGAATATTTACCTGTTGAAGTCAGCGCTGAACGCCCAGCGCAAGGCGCGCGGTGAAGAAGATATGCCAGCGCCTGAGTTTATGAAGCTGGTGAAAGAGAAGCTTGGCTCTATGAAAATGGATGCCAGCTTTCTGCAGCGCGCGGTTAACGAAGGCTTCTCTGGCGGCGAGAAAAAGCGCAACGAAATTCTCCAAATGCTGGTGCTTCAGCCTAAACTCGCCATGCTGGATGAGATCGACTCCGGCCTTGATATAGACGCCATGAAAGTGGTCGCCGACGGTGTTAACAGCCTGCGTGCCGAAGAGCGCGCGATTCTGTTGGTAACCCACTATCAGCGCCTGCTTGACTATATCGTTCCGGATAAAGTCCACGTCCTGGTTGATGGCCGTATTGTTAAAACCGGTGATGCCGAGCTTGCCAAAGAGCTTGAGGCCAATGGGTACGAAGGTATTGAGGAGTCTGTGGCATGAGCGATACGCAAACCTTTCTGGACACGCTAAAAGCGCGTAGCCAGCAGCGCGAAACGGAGCCGTCGTGGATTGCTGCGCGTCGCCAAGCGGGCGCTGCTCGCTTTGAAGCACTGGGCTTTCCCACGCGCCGTGATGAAGAGTGGAAATATACCGATGTTCGCACCATCGCTCAGGGTAACTTTACACTGACCGATAATGGCGACTACTCACCCGCTCAGGCAGCAGCATTAACGCTACCTGTCGCGGCTTATCGGTTAACGTTTGTTGATGGTGTTTATACCCCTGCGCTGTCGGATATCGACGCACTGCCCCAGAGCGTTCATGTTATGCCACTGTCAAAAGCGCTTGCTGAAAATCACGAAGCGGTGGGTGGCCCACTTGGCCGCTTAACAGGCGTGGATTTCTCTCCCTTCGCAGCCTTGAACACCGCGTTTATGGAAGAGGGCGCTGTGGTGCGTATCGCTCCGGGTACGGTGGTCGATAAGCCTATCGTGCTGCAGTTTCTCTCCAAGGCGCGCAGTGCGCCGGTGATGAGCCATCCACGTATTCTGGTTGAGGCGGGTGGTCGCAGTGAAGCCACGTTGATTGAGCACTATTGTGGCGATCAGGACGCAGCCAACTTCACCAACATTGTGGGCGAATTTATGTTGGACCGTGGCGCTATCCTGAACCACTACAAGCTTCAGGAAGCACCGCTTAACGACATGCATATTGCCAGCATGCATGTTGAGCAGGGGCGCGATAGCCGTTACACCTCGTATAACCTGAATCTGGGGGGGGCGCTGGTGCGTAACGACCTGATCAGTGACCTTAATGGTCAGGGGGCCGAAACCAACTTCTTTGGCCTGTTCTTCGGTCAGGGTCGTCAACATGTGGACAACCACACCAAGGTCAATCATAACGCGCCCTTGACGTTCTCCAATGAGAACTACAAAGGCATCCTGGATGACCGTGCGCATGGCGTGTTTAACGGTAAGGTGTACGTTAAGCGCGATAGCCAGAAGATTGAAGGCTTTCAGAGCAACCAGAACCTGCTGCTGTCTGACCGCGCCCAGATTGATGCCAAGCCTGAGCTGGAAATTTATGCCGACGATGTGAAGTGCTCTCACGGCACCACGACCGGTCAGTTGGATGAAGAGGCTATTTACGCGCTGCGTACGCGTGGTATCGATGAGGCGACGGCGCGGGGGCTGTTGACCTTGGCCTTTGCCGGTGAAGTGCTGGATAAAGTGACGCTGGATGAAGTCGCTGAGCGCGTAGAGCTTGCGGTTGCCGGTAAATTGCCGGAACGCTTTAACCTGGCTGGCCTGGTAGAAACGGCCGTCGCGCTCAACGACTAAGCGCTACGGCCTACTAAGGAGTGATGAATGTCGTCTACGGTACTTGAGAAAGCGACAGCGAATGGCCAGGCACCTTTTGACGTTCTGGCACTACGCAATGACTTCCCGATCCTTCGTCGGGAAGTGCATGGTAAGCCGCTGGTCTATTTGGATAACGCTGCCACCAGCCAGACGCCTCAGCAGGTAATAGACGTGTTTAGCGATTACTACTCGCGCTATAACGCGAATATTCACCGTGGCCTGCATACGCTAGCCGATGAGGCGACGGTGGCGTATGAAAACACACGCCAGCGTGTTAAAGCGTTTCTCAATGCTGAAGAGGCGCGCCAGATTATCTTCACGCGTGGCACGTCGGAAGCCATTAATCTGGTAGCTCAATCATGGGGTCGTACCCACCTGGCAGCAGGTGATGAAGTATTGATCTCACTGCTTGAGCATCACTCCAATATTGTACCGTGGCAGCTATTGGCGGCTGAGCGTGGTTTTACCATTAAAGTGATTCCGGTGGATGAAGCGGGGGCACTGGATATGGCGGCTTACCGTGCGCTGTTAAGCGAGCGCACTAAATTGGTCGCCGTGAATCATGTGTCTAACGCACTGGGAACCATTAATCCGGTAAAAGAGATGGCGGCACTTGCCCACCAGCATGGTGCGGTCATTCTAATTGACGGCGCGCAGGCGGCACCTCATCAGGAAGTGGATGTACAAGCGATTGATGCCGATTTTTACGCCTTCTCTGGCCACAAGGTTTACGGGCCAACAGGCGTCGGCGTACTTTACGGTAAGCAGGCACTGCTTGAATCCATGCCGCCCTGGCAAGGCGGTGGTGAGATGATCAAGACGGTCTCCTTTGACGTTGGCACTACCTTTGCAGATATTCCGCATAAGTTTGAGGCAGGCACCCCCGCCATTGCTGAAGTCATTGCCTTGGGCCGCGCACTTGAGTGGGTCGAAGGTGTTGGCGTCGCGGCGATTGGAGAGTGGGAAGGGGTGTTGCTTGAACATGCCACTCAAGGCGTAAAGCGCATTGATGGATTGCGGATTGTGGGAACCGCGCCGCACAAGGCCGGGGTGCTATCGTTTGTCGTTGACGGTGCACACTCCCAGGATATTGGTCTGTTGATCGATCAGTTAGGCGTCGCCATACGTACCGGTAATCACTGTGCGCAGCCGCTGCTTCAACACTTTGGCGTGGATGCTACGTGCCGAGCATCGTTTGCGGCGTATAATACCCTCGAAGAAGTGGAGGTGTTTATTGCCGCTCTCAATCGCGTTATTGGCATGGTGCGTTAAGGCAATCTATGAGTAACGAGAAAGCTATGGACATCGAGCAAATCGCGAGCCTTGAGCGGGGCCAGAAATTGCCACTTCAGCGTGACGTGGAAGCTATTGCGATTCCCTTTGGGAAAACGGATATCCTGGCGGAAGATAGCGTTGTTAGCGTGATGCAAGCCAAGGGCAGCTCGGTCAGTGTTGGCTTTGAAGGGCGCCTCTATCTCATAGAGGGGCGCAATTTAGATGCCTTGGGGCTTGAGGCGTTACCGCGCCCGACCCTGCACGAAAATGCCAGCGAGGAAGAAATAGAGCAGTTTGTATGGAACCAACTACGGACCTGCTTTGATCCGGAAATCCCGGTTAATATCGTGGATCTCGGGCTGGTGTATGGGTGCCGTATTGAGCGGCTGATTACGGGCGAACAGGTCGTGACGATCCGTATGACGCTGACCGCTCCTGGCTGTGGGATGGGGGATGTCATTGCGGCAGATGCACGTAATAAAATTCTCGGAGCGCCCCAGATTAGCAAGGTCCATACCGAGATTGTGTTCAGCCCCTCCTGGAACCGTGACATGATGAGCGACGAGGCGAAACTTGAGCTTGGCATGTTCTAAGCGCCTCAGGATCGCCGGATGCACAGCGTCTTGCTAAGGTGGATCAAACGCCTGCTAATGTCGCTAGGAGCGTTATTGCTGCTGGCGGCATTGCTATTTGTAGGCGGTAATTTATGGGTAGTAGGTAGCACGGCACGCTACATCGAAAGCCAAGTGCTTGAGTGTCGCCCTGCGGATGTAGGAATTGTATTTGGCACCTCCCACTGGACTCGTAGTGGTCTACGTAACCCGCATTTTCATGCCCGCATGCGTACGTCAGCCCTGCTTGCCAACGAGCAGCGCGTGTCTCATTTGTTGCTGTCGGGGGATAATCGTACCCAAGCGTATAACGAGCCGCGTGCCATGTGGCGTGATTTGCATCGACGAGGCGTACCTGCCGAGCAGCTCACCATGGATTTTGCGGGGTTTAGTACCTACGATACGCTGGCGCGAGCCCGCGACGTTTTTCAGCTTGAGCAGGCGCTTTTGGTGACCCAAAGCTGGCATTTGCCGCGCGCGATATTTATTGGTCGCGCACTTGGGTTGGATGTAACGGGATGCGTTGCAGAAGAGAACCCTGCAGCCGATGAGTGGCGTTTGAGAGCGCGCGAATGGTTGGCGCGAGTTGCGACGCTGGGCGATATCTATATATGGAATCGGCAGCCTTACTTTCTGGGCCCACCCGAACCCATTGAGCTTCAAAACGTCGTGCCATTCACTGCGCCGACGCTTGATAGGCTGGAACCAGAACAAGTTTTATAGAGCTTAGCGCTTTGCTTTACGTTTTTGCAGCGTATAAAGCTCGCGAATAAGCTTACGGCACCCCTGCATGCACTCATCCACCACCGGCTCAATAGGGTCGGGTAGCGGGTGGGTAAACAGGGTAGATAGTGCCTGCATCAAAACTCGCTCTTGCTCTAACAGCTCGTTGATTAATACCTGGCTATCGTTGCCCACAAAGCTTTTTAGACGGCTCCATAGCCATAAAAAATCATCGCGTTCAACGTCAGCATCTCGCGGCAGCATCTTTAAATGTGCTCGTGCAAGTTCCTGGAGAGAGCGCATCTGCTTTAAGCGCGCTGTATAGTGCGGCTTCAGCGCATCACGCAGCGAGGGGCGCAGGCGTTCGATATTGTCCTGGAAATAATCAATGCTGTCGGCCAGCGCTTCTAACACACTGTCCATCGCCACTTGGCGATTGTCGAGAAACATGAGCGTCTACCTCCTTCGGTGACGCAGATTGTGGGGGGGGCAGCAAATATTTGCCACCCCTCATACGGATTATTTTTGGTTTTTTCCCTTAACCTTTAGGCTTGGGCGGCGCTTTACGATTTGGAGAGGCATTTTTTTCAATATGTTCAATGATCAAGCCTGCAATATCCTTACCGGTTGAGTTCTCGATACCCTGAAGGCCTGGTGAGGAATTGACTTCCATAATGACCGGCCCGTGGTTAGAGCGTAAAAGATCGACCCCCGCAACGCGTAGGCCCATGGCTTTGGCTGCCCGAATGGCCGTTGAGCGCTCTTCCGGCGTAATCCGAATAACACTGGCCGTGCCGCCCCGGTGTAAATTAGAACGGAACTCGCCTTCTGCTGCCTGGCGCTTCATGGAAGCGACGACTTTATCACCAATAACAAAGCAGCGTATATCCGCGCCGCGAGCTTCCTTGATGTACTCCTGAACCATGATGTTGGCCTTCATGCCCATGAACGCTTGAATCACCGATTCAGCGGCCTGGTTGGTTTCCGCCAATACAACGCCGATGCCTTGAGTGCCTTCCAGCAGTTTGATGACCAGTGGGGCGCCTTTAACCATGGTAATCAGGTCCGGAATATCATCCGGCGAATGGGCAAAGCCGGTAATCGGCAGCCCAAGTCCCTTGCGCGAAAGCAACTGGAGCGAGCGCAGCTTGTCACGGGAGCGAGTAATGGCAACGGAGTCATTAATAACGTAGGTGCCCATCATTTCAAACTGACGCAGTACCGCACAGCCATAGAACGTTACTGAGGCGCCAATGCGCGGGATTACAGCATCGAACGGCTCAATTTCCTGACCCTTGTAGTGAATAGAAGGGTGGTGAGATGCAATACTCATGTAGCAGCGCAACGTGTCAACAACGCGGGCCGAGTGCCCACGCTGCTCAGCAGCCTCGATGAGGCGACGTGTCGAGTACAAATTGCGATTACGTGACAGTAGTGCGATATGCATTCAGGACTCCGGGCCAAATAAAGGGCTAATCGTCATTAATTTAAGGCTCGCCATGTAAAAATGCAGCGCCCGGGGCCACTAGCAGGCGGCGCATGGCGCGGCGCCCTAATAGCATGGCGTGACGCATATTGCTGCGATCTGTCAATGTCAATTCAACAGGAAAGCTCAGTTGACCCATTTCCATCATCGTACGAACAACATATCGCCATTCACTATGCCCATTTGAGCTGGTCACCCGGCGTCTATCATGCAGATGCATTTTTAGGCGATGAGCGGGCGTTTCTGGCCCACCGCTATGGGTGATAAAGCTAATCCATAGCTGCCCATGCTCATCTTCATGTGTTTCAATTTCCTCGGCATGCAGTGCTGATGTACGTGCCCCGGTATCTGCCTTACAGCATAGGTGAAGCCCCAGCTCAGGCAACGTCACCATCTCGCGGCGGCCAATAACCGCTTTAGCCTGATAGGGTAGTTCCTTCACGGCTGACTCCTTGAAATTCGTTAATAGCGCTGCCCATTTAACGGCTAGCCGCTGATGTCATGGCCGCCATACGTCGCTGTATGGCCGAACCGTTAGGGGCATCTCGTAACGCTACCATTATTGGTAGCCGTAAACGCGGTATTAAAGCAAGGTCGCGCACGACCGCAGAAAAGTTGGTCCGTTCATCCTCCGCCAAGCGGCTCAGGAAAAGCGGTAAACGATGCGCGTCTTCCAGTAAGAGCCAACCGCGGCCAGCCATCGCAGCCAGTACATCGGGTCCACACGCATGAGCGTCTTCCAGCAAGCTTGTATACCAGTCGCCTACGCTTGGTTGGCACGTGCTACCCACCGCACGAATACAGGCGCAGAGCGTTTCAACATCGCCTTCACTCGCCGCTTTTTCACCTATCTCACGCAGCGCCAACACTATCGACGCCACTGCTAGAGGCTGATGCTCTAAACAGTAGCAGAGTGAGTGCACAACGCTAGTGGGTAGGGTGGCGAGCCGGGGGGCCAGGGTGTTGGCCTGGGAATCATCCATGCGTGCCGTGAAATCGGCGATTCCTTGAAGCCCTAGTGCTTGCCAGTCAATGGTTTGCTGGCCGGTCAGATAGGCTTCAACAGGCTCGAGATGTTGGCTGGCGGGCAGTTCACGCTCTTGCGTTGCGAAGGCGTTGAGCACTGCCTGGAAGGTTACGTTAGGCGTAAAGGCGAGCGGATTATCCGTCATTAAATGATCCACGTCTTTAGCGTTCTGGCCTACGTATGCAACATTTTTCCCCAGGGTTTCCATCAGGCGATTTAAAAATCCATCGCGCTGAGCGGGGGAGAGCAGCCCCTGCTCGTCAAGAGGAAGCGCTAAAAACCATATCGCCGGTTCGGGCATGTCGCCTAGCCGAAATATGGCCGCGAAGCGTGCCTGACCTTGCCAAGGCTCGGGCCAGGCACATTGGCCACGCTCAAAGCGACTCAGTGTCTCACGCGAGCAGGCACTCACGCGTCGGCCCATATAATAGAGCGAAACCTCGGCGCCACTACGTGTAAAAAAATCATCAATGGTCTGAATCGGTTGCATGATGTCCTTCCGCTTTGCAAGTCTGCACTCTACCTTGACCGCTGCACAGTGTCAGCCGTAACGGTCGATAAATTGGTGCTTTTTTATACGGATGATCAAAAAATGAACAACTTCCTGCAAGCCTCTTGAGAGTAGCGTTAGCGAGACCTTTCCATAGTTTATCCACAGCCTCTTGCAGGTTTTCTGTGAATCGGTGAATAACCTGAGTTGGCGGGGGATAAAGTGGTAACTCGTGGACAGAGTTGGGATAATGGGCATTAACCAAACTGATTTGATACAAGGTGTATATGAGCGTCCATCAACAGCTTCAAACCGCGCTTCTTGAGCTTGAAGCCGCCATGAAGGCCGCCAATTTATGGCGCGTCCCCACGCCGGATGTAACGGCGTTCGCAAGCCAGGAACCCTTCTGTATTGATACGATGTCGCTGCCCCAATGGGTGCGTTTTGTATTCGTGGCACGGCTGAATGCGCTCGCCGAAGCGAAAGCGCCAATGCCTGCGAAATGCGAGGTAGCCCCGGCAATGGCCGCCTATCTTATTCAGGAAAAAGTACGCCCCAGCGACCAATGGCTGGTCGTGCGTGCTTTTGAGAAAGTCGACCAGCTGGTTACCGAGAATTAATCGGTAGTACGTCGCCTTGTATGCGTTGCGTCAGAATTCGTTGGTGACGCATCCAAAAGCGATGACCGACGGGTGACCGATCAGTTGCGCGTTTGTTAGTACCGTTGTGCAATACGAAAAGGCCACCTCGCGGTGGCCCTGGTAACGCTCTATTTATCTACTGCGTTAGGACTCAATACGCTGATATTCACCGGCATCAGCGGTCATGCTACTTACCACCATAATGGCGATGAAAGAAGCGATGAAGCCGGGGATGATTTCATAGATGCCGGGGCCACCCATAAACTCGCCGTTCCAACCCAGTGCGATCCAGATAATAACGGTGAGAGCACCTACTACCATGCCTGCAATGGCGCCCGCTCCGTTGGTGCGTGGCCACATTAGTGACAGAATGATTAAGGGACCGAAAGCGGCACCAAAACCTGCCCAAGCGTTACTCACCAGGCCGAGTACCTGTGACTCTGGATCAGAGGCGATAATGGCGGCTATCAGGCCTACCAGCACGACACAAATCCGGCCAACGGTAACGGTCTGCTTTTCCGATGCTTGTTTGTTCAGGAACAGGCGGTAGATATCCTCTGTCAGTGATGAAGACGCCACCAGAAGCTGGCTGGAAATAGTACTCATCACTGCCGCCAGAAGGGCCGCAAAAAGGAAGCCGGTCACCAGCGGATGGAATAAAAGCTCTGCCAGGATAATAAAGATAGTTTCGGGATCCTGAATTTCCAGGCCATTACGAATAGCGTAAGCCCGGCCAAAAATACCGAGCGAGATGGCGCCAATCAGGGAAATAGCCATCCAACCCATACCAATATTACGGGCGGTAGGCACATCTTTCAGATGCCGGATAGCCATAAAGCGCACGATAATATGCGGCTGACCGAAATAACCCAGCCCCCAGGTCACCGCCGAGAGCCAGCCAATAAAGGTCAAGCCCTCTGTCCACGACAGTAGCGTTGGATCGACTTCATTAAGGGTCTGGGTTGCTTGGCTGAAGCCTCCACCGCCTTCGCCGAACAGCACCACTGCGGGCATGATAATTAGCGCCAGCATCATAATGCAGCCTTGTACAAAGTCCGTCAGGCTTACGGCCAAAAAGCCGCCCACTACGGTGTAGACAAGTACCACGCCCAGCGTGATGATGATGCCGGTTGCATAATCGCTTAGGCCACCAACATTCACCAAGCCAGAAAACGCACTTTCGAATAGCTTACCGCCAGCCACCAAGCCTGACGCGGTGTAGACCGCGAAGAAGATGACGATGACAATCGCCGAGACCGTTTTCAGTGACATTGCCCGGGTCGGGAATCGGTTAGCCAAAAAGGCGGGGATGGTGATTGCATTGCCATAGTGAACGGTCTGTTCACGCAGGCGGGGTGCAACCAGAAGCCAGTTGAAGAAGGCCCCGACGAACAGACCGATGCCGATCCAGGCAGAGCCCAGGCCCGATACAAACATCGCGCCAGGTAAACCCAGCAGCAGCCAGCCACTCATGTCTGAGGCACCCGCTGAAAGAGCGGCTACTTTAGGACTTAAGGTACGGCCGCCTAGCACGTAATCTTCAGAGGTGGATGTCGATGTGCGCATCGCATAAAGCCCGATGCCGATCATCAGCGCAAAGTAAGCAAAAAGGCTGATCCAAACGCCAATAGCCATGAAATTCTCCCGTTTATCAAGTCGGATAGCACCGACCGGTGAGTGCGCTTACCGAGCCATGCTTGGTAATAGCACAGACTTATTGTTGTTAACCCTATTTCTTGTTAACCCAGCCTTTTGTTCACGCTGTAACCTGCAAACATTTGGCGAAGGTACCGTCAAAAAGAGGTTTCAAGCGTTTATTTGCCATATTCCCTGTGCCTAATGCCCCCCTTCTGTGGAGGGGGCATGTAAAGGCCGTTACGCTTTTATTTTCAACCATGAGAGATCCTTTTTGAGGAGTTCAGGTTTTCCATTTAGATGAGCTATTTACTCATCGCCTAGCGCCAGCAAGGACGCATTCCCGCCTAAAGCGGCCGTATTGTTAGTAATCGTCTTTTCAGTGATAAAACGCTGCAGGTAATTCGGCCCGCCTGCTTTAGGGCCTGTACCTGAAAGCCCTTGTCCACCAAAGGGTTGAACGCCTACTACGGCCCCAATGATATTACGATTAATGTACACATTGCCCGCACGAATTTTCTGTGCAATGCCCGCAGCAAAGGATTCATTACGGCTATGGACACCAAACGTTAGCCCGTAACCCCGGCTATTGATATCGCTGATCACCTGGTCAAGCTCGCTGGCCTTATAGCGCACAATGTGCAGTACAGGACCGAATTGTTCGCGGGTTAACGCATTGATACTGTCGATAGTAAAGGCCACAGGGGCCACGAAGGTACCGTTTTCGGTGTGCTCGGCTGACATGGGCGTTTCGGCGACCAGGCGATCTTCCCCTTTAAGCTTTTCGATATGCTCAAGCAGGCCCTTGCGCGCCTCCTCGTCGATCACCGGGCCAACGTCAGTACCCAAATCGCGCGGATCACCGATACGCAGCTCGTTCATTGCGCCTTTTAAAATCGTGATGACGCGGTCGGCAACGTCGTCTTGCAGGTAAAGAACTCGCAATGCCGAGCAGCGTTGACCAGCGCTTTGGAACGCAGACTGGATAACATCCACCACGACCTGCTCGGGAAGCGCGGTAGAGTCGACAATCATGGCGTTCATGCCGCCGGTTTCAGCAATCAGCGTGGGCAGCGGCGCATTTTCACGCGCAGCCAAGGCACGGTTGATGGTCTGCGCCGTGTCGGTGCCGCCGGTAAATACCACGCCAGTAATGCGCGGGTCAGAGGTCAGCACGCTACCCACGGTTGGGCCATCGCCTGGCAGCAACTGAACCACATCGCGTGGCAAGCCCGCTTCATAAAGCAGCTCGATCACCCGGTGGGCGACAATTGACGTTTGCTCGGCAGGCTTGGCCAGCACGGTATTGCCCGCAACCGCCGCCGCAACAATCTGCCCGCAGAAAATCGCCACCGGGAAGTTCCACGGACTGATCGCGGCAAACACGCCTTTACCGCCCATGATTAGCTGGTTGGATTCACCGGTCGGGCCTGGCAGCTCAATCGGCTCGCCGAAGGAGTCTTCCGCGCGCATGGCGTAATAGCGGCAGAAATCGACGGCTTCTTTGATCTCGTCCACACCGTCCGTTAAGAGCTTGCCGCCTTCGCGTGAGCAAAGGGTCATAAGCTCCGGCATGTGCTCTTCCATTAGGTCAGCCAAACGGCGCAGCACGGCAGCACGTTCGGTAACCGGCGTGGTTTCCCAGCGCGGGAAGGCATTCCAGGCAGCGTCAAGCGCCTTGGTGGCCTGTTCTTTGGTTGTCCACTGAACGCTGCCTACGCTTTGACGGCGATCAAAGGGGCAGGTCACGTTGTGGGTATTGGCAGCATCGTCCGCCACATCGAACGCCAGCAGCGGTTTGACCGGGTACTGCTTATCCATAAAGACGGCCATCTTATCCATTAACGGATAGAAGTGGCTGCGGATATTCAGGTTGACGCCTCGCGAGTTGCGCCGCTTGGACCCGTAAATATCCTTGGGTAGCGGAATCTGCGTATTGGCTAAGGATGTCTGCTTACGCAGAGCCTCTATGGGGTGCTGGCAAAGCCATTCCACCGGTACTTCGGGGTCGACCAATTGGTGAACAAACGACGAATTCGCGCCGTTTTCCAGCAAGCGGCGAACCAGATAGGGTAGCAGGTCTTTGTGCGCGCCGACTGGCGCGTAAATGCGGCAGTACGTACCTTGGGGAGCGCGCTTCAAGGCAGCTTCATAAAGGGCTTCGCCCATGCCGTGCAAACGCTGGAACTCAAACGGACGACTATCGTGATTGGCTAATTCAAGAATAGTCGTAACCGTATGCGCGTTATGGGTCGCAAACTGGGGGAAAATGCGCCCGAGGGTATCGTTTGACAGCAGGAACTGAGCACAGGCCAGATAGGCAACATCCGTGCACGCCTTGCGGGTATAGACGGGATAGCCGTCGACACCCAGCTGTTGAGACTCCTTGATTTCGCTATCCCAGTAAGCGCCTTTCACTAAACGCAGCGGAATTTCATCACCTTGCTCATCCGCTAAGCGGTTAATGTAGTGCAGTACCGGCAGGGCGCGCTTGGAGTACGCCTGCACGACCAGTCCAAAGTGTCCCCAGCCTTTAACCGCATTGCTTGAGTAAACGTCGCGGAAAACTTCCAACGAAAGCTCCAGACGGTCAACTTCTTCGGCATCAATGGTGACCGCCACATCCAGCTCGCGAGCTTTGGTGACCAGCTTGATAAGTGTATCAACCAGCTCTGCCAGCACCTGTTCGCGGCGACCAAACTCATAGCGGGGATGCAGCGCTGAGAGTTTGATCGATACCGAAGGCTTGGGCGTTTTATCACTTAAGTGCTGGGACGTTTTACCCACCTGCTCTATGGCGCGGGCGTAGTCGTCAAAGTAGCGTTTGGCATCATCGTGGGTGCGTGCGGCTTCACCCAGCATGTCGTAGGAGTAGGTGTAACCTTTATTGAATAGCGGCTTGGAGCGTTTTAATGCTTCGTTAATATCACGGCCCAATACGAACTGCTTACCCATGATTTTCATCGCTTCAACCATCGCGCGACGAATCACAGGCTCACCCATACGATTAACCATGCGGTTAATAAACGTCGCAGGCTGGCCATCTTTAGGGTGATCAAGCTTCAGGACGCGGCCGGTCATTAACAAGCCCCATGTGGAGGCGTTTACCATCCACGACTCACTTTTGCCGGCATAAGATTGCCAGTCAGCGGGACCAAGCTTATCTTCAATCAGCGCATCAGCGGTGGCTTTGTCGGGAATACGCAGCATCGCTTCAGCCAGACACATCAGCATTAGCCCTTCGTGGGTATCCAGGCTGTACTGCTGTAGGAGCTCATCAATGGTATCTACCGCCGTGTCCATCTCACGAACATCGTGGATGAGCGCTGCGGTATTGGCTTCAATGCGGGAAAAATCGTCGCGATCCGTATCCAGCCACGTGATTAATTCGCTGACGTAGGTTTCTTCGTCCACAAGGTAGTGGTCGCTCACCTGAGCCATCAGCGTATCAAGGTCCGTTTGCCAAGTGGCAGAGTCACGCATGTTTTTAGCGTTGAGCATTGAGGCCCCCGTAAATTTACATAAAACGAGTAGGTGGTAGGGCATTTCGCCCAAGCTGCGCTCGAATGTAGAGTGGTCTGTGTTTCCGTGTATGTCGTTTTCTCGGTAAAACGTGTCAATTTCGCGGCAAGCAGGGCTACTTTGCGACCTTAGTAGTGTGTGCTTGATGCTTCCAGTGGTTTTTTGAGCATAGTGGAGGATGCTGTCGTTAGCGAAACCGGTGCTTCTTGGCGTAGAGCACGGGGCGATATGCCGTAGCTGCGCCGAAACGCATGAGAGAGTGCGCTCTGGTTGGAAAATCCTGTTTGAATGGCAATGTCGGTTAACGGCAACCGACTTTGCAAAATCAGCTGACGAGCCGCGTGAAGTCGGCGGCGTTTAACGTATTGCCAAGGCGAAAGTCCTGTCTGATTACGGAAGCACTCTGAAAAGTGGGCTTCACTTAGGCAGGCAAGCCTGGCCAAGTCAGCAACGCGCAGCTCATCGGCCAAGTGGCGGTTAATAAAGCGGTCGATAAGAGAGACATCAATTCTGCGCAGAGAAGCCGATGGGGTATGCCCAAGGCGCGCTTTGAGCGAGCCCAGTAGTGTGGCGGCCAAGCGGTCTTGCTGAAACGAGACAGGAGAGGTATCAAACCCTTGGGCAAGCTCGCTTTCCATAAACGCCAGGTAGTGGCGTAAAGGGTTATCTAACGCAAAAAAACGTGGGACATCAAACAGGGCGACCAGCTCGCGGTGTTCACCTGTCAGGGCGGGCGCATTTTCTGGCAGATCAATAATCAACTGCCGGTTATGACCATGGCCTGAGTAGTAGTGCTCGTGATTGGCAGGCACGATACAGCCTGAAAACGCATTTACACGTCCGCCGAGCCCCTCAATTTCAAACTCCGAGGAACCACACAACGTAATCACAATTTGGTGAAAGTCATGTGCGTGATGATGGGTTGCGCTCGCCAGCGGTATTTTGCGAATAGTACTGGGCATCAGGTTGTCTCCTCGGCGCTTTCAACCGCATCTACGTTTGACGCAAGGCGGTATGAGCCGCCAGATGATCTCGTAATACTTGTAGCTCCGCTTGCCCTTCCTGATTTAATAGCGGTTTGCCTTGGGCGATTTGCCAGCGTCGCCCATGCAGCTCCATTAAGCGCGATGCTCTGCGTCGAATGCCGTCCAGATAGTCATTATGACGTATTGGATAGCCGATAATCGTATCCCACTCGGCTTCGCTCACTTGGCTATCCAGGGCCTTGTCAAACAGTGCCAGCAAATCCTTTGGCTCGGTACGGTAGCGCGGCGTACCTACCGTCATCAGGGCTAATAAAACAGCACCTATCACCAGCAGGCAGACGCCGAGTACCAGTAGGTACAGTGCCATGCATCCACTCCTGTGCTCTTTCATGAATTGAATACTTAAGTATACGCGCGACCTCTTAAAGACAAAAATTTTAAACGATGGCGAACTTTTTCGGCGCAAGGTGTCTGAAGTAGTACGACAACGTAGCGATAGCAGTCGCTAATAGTGTTGTCCTAGCTATTGTTTCTCGATCCCTTGCTTCCGCTGCCTTTTGGGCAGCGGTTTTTTTATGCGCCACTGTTTTTTCATACGTACATCGTTATCAATGGCGGCGAATGGTTAGCAAGGCCATAAGAATATCGCGCCGGGTCACGATGCCGACGAGTCGCTGTTGTTCAACCACCGGGTAAACTTTGGGTTTGTCTCCGAGCATTTCCTGGGCAAGGTCTGTGATGCTTTTGTTAGGTGTGGTGGTAAGCACCTCTTCGCGCATCAGCTCACCCACCAGTGGCGACTCATGGTCATGGTATAAGCAGTCAAGCACACGGCCTAGCACATCTTTCTCAGAAATATAGCCGATTAATCGATCTGCCATATCGACTACCGGCACACCAGGCAGGCGATGAAGTGCCAGCCCCTGTGACAGCGTGGTAATTGAGGTAGATGGCGAAACGCGGTAACAATCCTTGGACATGATATCGCGGACAATATGCGGGCTTGGGTGTTTCATCTTGGCACTCCTTACGCACACTTTCATTTACCTTACTTGTGTGTGCAGCATTTGGCGAAGGCATCGTGGCTAAGTGCAACGTTTATGATGTTATTCGATAATAGGGTGAGTAACGTCTTAAACGTATTTACTCACTGTAGATGATTTAGGCGTAGTTGATGTAGGTGGACGCCACGCCTATTCAACGCTTTGCTGAACGTGACTCAAAGGAGCTTTACATGGATGCACGCGAATACCTGAACCGCAAAGGCGTCGGTGTCGAGCGGGAATCTGACCGCCCCAATACCCTTGAGGAAAAATCCTGGGAGCGAGCCCGCGGGGCAGGGGAGCAGCGGCCCAAGTCGGGTACCCCTCATGATTGGGAGGATTGGGAGCGCTATCACGACGAGCTGGCGAAAGATGCCAGCGAACTAGAGCAAAAAATTGATAAGCAGGCACATCGAAAAGAGACACTTGAGGCAACGCCTGCCGAGCAGGCGCACGAGGCGGTAGAGCACTTTACGCCTCCTAAGCCATCGTCAGCGCCCCATCCGCATGTCGCCAACCCCGATGCGCAAGTTGTAAGGCCTGACATCACGCTTGGCGAGCCACACTCAAGTGCTGATCAACCTTCGGCCAGGCGTGCGGATAGCGAGCCAGGCGCACTCAAGGCAGCCTATCTCGCCTTGGCTGTTTTGCTCCCGCCGTTAGCACTGGGGCTCACCGGCGCGGGAGGCACGCGCCTGCTTATTGGCATTGTGTTAACGCTGCTGGGTTGGCTGCCTGGGGGTATCTATGCACTTGTGTGGCTCCAGCGTCGTTAACTTATTTCTTGGTTGTTGGTTTACCTGTTGGCAGGCCCTAAGAAATCCGTATAATTTGCGTAAACTATTTCTAAGAAATG
Source organism: Halomonas sp. AOP30-A1-24 (assembly GCF_052378165.1). Lineage (NCBI taxonomy): Bacteria > Pseudomonadati > Pseudomonadota > Gammaproteobacteria > Oceanospirillales > Halomonadaceae > Halomonas > Halomonas sp. AOP30-A1-24. The sequence goes on along the minus strand of NZ_JBQSXL010000031.1, from coordinate 7,996 downwards.
AGGTTTACGGTGGGCTATCTAATTAGCGTGACAGCGCTTTGGGCGTTTTCCTTTTCTTTAATCGGGGTTTATCTAGCGGGGCAGGTCGATAGTTATTTCGCGGTGCTTGTGCGGGTAACCCTGGCGATGCTGGTTTTTTTACCCTTTTTGCGCCCCAGCCTGCTACGCGGCAAACAGCGTATTACGCTGATGGCGCTTGGCGCCATTCAACTTGGGGTGATGTACACCTTTCTTTATCAGTCGTTTTTGCTGCTTTCAGTGCCAGAAGTGCTGCTCTTCACCATCTTTACGCCGGTGTATATCGCTTTACTGGATGACCTGTTGTTTGGCCGTTTCACGCCTATCTACTTACTTACCGCGCTATTGGCCGTTGTGGGGGCTGCTGTCATTCGCTATGACGGGATCGACAGCGGCTTCTGGCTCGGTTTTTTTGTGGTCCAGGGGGCCAATCTCTGCTTTGCGCTAGGCCAGGTCGGGTATCGCCGCTTGGCCGCAGATTTGCCGGCTGACCTTGCGTGGCATAACGTTTTTGGATGGTTTTTCATTGGCGCCATGGTCGTTGCACTACCGGCTTATTTACTGTTCGGCAATAGTGCGGCGTTACCCAGCACACCGCTGCAGTGGGGAGTGCTTGCCTGGCTTGGTCTGGCCGCCTCTGGTGTGGGGTATTTTGCCTGGAACCAAGGCGCTACCCGCGTCGATGCCGGTACTTTGGCGATCATGAATAATGCACTCATCCCGGCCGGGTTATTGGTTAATCTTGTCATCTGGAGCCGTGAGGCCGATATCGTTCGACTACTGCTGGGCGCACTGATCATGGCGGCCTCGCTCTGGTTGAATCACTGGTTACTCCAGCGACGTAAGGTAGCGACAGCCTAAGAGTTTCTCTTGATTTGGTTAGGCGTATTTGCCCGATACTCCCGGTATCCCCATAATGTCAGGCTGATGCTAGCGAGAGCCGCCCATGCCTAACACGTCACCACCCACTTCAGCGCCGCTAACCGGCCAAGGAAGCTCACGGCCCTTTAAAACGATTGGCTTAATTGGGCGCTTGGGCAGCGAGAAAGTCATCGACTCGTTGCAGCGGCTCATTAGCTACCTGGTCGAGCATGATTACAGCGTTTTGATTGAAGACCGTACGGCAACGGCGCTTCCCCAACACGGGCAGCCGGAAGCCAGCCGCCGTATGCTGGGCGAGCTTTGCGACCTTGTTATTGTGATCGGCGGGGACGGTAGCCTGTTAGGCGCCGCCCGCACATTGTGCCGCAGCGGGACACTAATGTTAGGCGTTAACCGTGGCCGCTTAGGGTTTCTTACCGATATCTCGCCTGACGAGCTGGAAAGCCGAGTGGGCGAAGTATTGGCGGGCGAATTTGAAATTGAGCAGCGTTTTTTGCTGGAAGCGGTGCTTTATCGTAACGGCGTTGCGGTCGGCAATGGCGATGCATTAAATGAAGTCGTCGTGCATCCGGGTAAAGCCGTCCGCATGATTGAATTTGAACTGTTTATTGATGGTCAGTTTGTTTACAGCCAGCGCAGCGATGGCTTGATTATCGCAACGCCTACCGGCTCTACCGCGTATGCACTTTCCGGCGGTGGCCCCATCATGCATCCCAAGCTTGATGTCGTGACGCTGGTGCCGATGTTCCCGCATACGCTTTCCAGCCGACCGATTGTGATTGATGCCGCCAGTGAGATTCGAATTCATATTGGTGAAACCAACCAGACCTACCCACACATTAGCTGCGATGGACAAACCCGGGCGGTTGCTAAGCCGGATGATGTACTGGTGATAAAGCGCAAAGCCGAACGTGTGCAGCTTGTGCACCCTATCGGACATAACTTCTATGATGTGCTGCGCAGTAAATTGGGTTGGAGCCACCGGTTAGGGGATTAAGCATGACAGGCTACGACCTGATTGGTGATGTTCACGGCTGCGGTGCCACGCTAGTCACCTTGTTAGAAATGCTGGGTTACCGCGAACAGCGTGGCGTTTATCGCCATCCGCAGCGTAAAGTTATCTTTTTGGGTGACCTGATTGACCGTGGCCCACGTATTCGCCTCGCCGTCACCGTTGCGCGACGCATGGTCGAGGAGGGCGAAGCCTATATTGTGATGGGCAATCACGAACATAATGCACTCGCCTATATGCACCCGGCGCCACCCGGTAGCCATAAGCGTTGGCTGCGTGAGCATACGCCGCGCCATAATCGCATCATGGAAGACACATTGGCGCAGTATCAGGATTACACCAATGAGTGGGATGACACGCTCGCCTGGTTTAAAACACTGCCGCTTTTTTTAGAAATCGATGGTATTCGCGTGGTACATGCCTGTTGGGACGATAGGTTGATCGAGCAGTTAAAACAGCGCCTGCCTGATGGCCGTATGGATACGCGATTTTTGATCGAATCTACTGATCCTGGCACGCAAGCCTATCGCATCATTGACCGCTTAACCCGTGGGGCCAACATTCCCTTGCCTGGCGGTATCGCGATTCATTCAGGCGATGGCTATACACGGCAAAGCTTTCGAGCGCATTTTTGGGCCGCTAATCCAACCCGTTGGGGGGATGTGGTTTTTCAACCCGACCACTTGCCTGGCGACCTGGAAACACGCCTATTAACCGAAAACGAGCGCCAGCGTTTGAGTTACTATGGGCCGGAGCAGCCGCCTCTGTTTATAGGCCATTACTGGTGTGAAGGTATTCCTGCGTTACCTGCTCCCAATATTGCGTGTTTGGATTATAGTGCTGTCAAGTATGGTCGTTTGGTCGCCTATCGATGGGACGGCGAAACACCGCTGAATGCAGATAATTTCGTTTGGGTAGAAGTGATTAAAGAAGAGTGTTCCCAAGCCAATTTATATGGAAACGATTTTTATTAACCTATGTTGTCTTAATATACAAGGCTTTACATTTTTTTTATAAAACTGCTGAACTAACTGTGCGGTCGGCCATCAGAGTAGGTGTTCCCTTGAATGATCCCTTGCTTTATCCGGCGGCCCCCTCCGCCGGTTTTTTTTGGCCATGATTTTTTGCTTATGGTATTTGTCTTCATGCAGCAATAGTCGATGAAGGGGTTGGTTTTCAAAGGCGAGGGCCTCAATAGGGAGAGTTTATGCACCCCGTAATGCACTTACCAAGTGATGCTGATACGCAGGAACTGCGTAAAGCACTTTGGCACTATCGAATTGGGCATCGCATTACAGAAGAAGCCGAGGGCCCTCTGCTTTGGATAGCCGACCCACGTCAGCACGCAGAGCTTAAAAGCCTGGTAGCGCGCTGGGAGCGTGGCGAAGCACTTATTGTTGATCAGCCCGCCAATCGCCGCTACGCATCCGGCAATATACTAACCACCTTGCGCCATGTTCCTGTTACCGCTATCGCGATGGCTATTAGTCTTGTGATATTTGCGTTAACGGGGGTGTTGGGTGATAGCGTCGTGATGGCGTTAACCATCGTGCCGATAGAAATTTCGGGCAATCAGTTTGTATATCGCAGCTTAACCGATGGGCTAATAAACGGGCAGGTATGGCGGCTGCTTTCACCGGCATTCCTGCACTTTGGCTGGATGCACTTGATCTTCAACCTTATGTGGTTATGGTACTTTGGGCGCCAGGTGGAGGTGCTACAAGGCAGCCGTACCATGCTGCTTCTGCTTTTAGTTGCGGGTATCGGCGCTAATCTTGCGCAATATTTTACCGGAACCGTGCTGTTTGGCGGTATGTCGGGCGTGGTTTATGCCCTGCTAGGGCATGTTTGGGTGATGTCGCGACGTGCGCCACAACGTGGTTTTTTCGTTCCTCAAATGCTGGTTGTGTTTATGTTGGGGTGGATGGTGTTCACCATGACCGATATGGCCAGTTGGGTAGGTTTTGGCAATGTCGCTAACGAAGCACATTTAGGTGGGCTCCTCGTCGGGCTTATTACTGGCGTGTATTATTCGTCTCGCCGTTTGAAAACAGATTAAGAGATTCGTAATGAGCGATATGACGTTCGATAAAATGATCAACCAAATGACACCTGCGATTTATGAAAGCCTTAAGCAAGCGGTGTCGCTGCGTAAGTGGCCCGACGGTCGCTTTCTTACCGCTGAGCAAACAGAGCTGTGTCTGGAAGCGGTGATGCGCTTTGAGGCTGAAAATAACGTGCCTGAAGAGAAACGCGTGGGTTATCTGGAGCAGCGTACCTGTGGAGCGGCGTCTTCTGGCGCAGGCGTTACGCCAGAAATGGCAGGTTTGGGACGGGATGCAACACGTGGTTGAACAGGCAGTGCAAGGGTGTTTACGCAAGATGTCGGTCGTATTGCCTGACCGGCCGGGCGACCAGGTGAGTTACCATTTGCGTGCTGGGGATCAGCACATCCCCCTCAATTCGCGCGTAGGCAAGCCGATATCGCTTCATTGGAGCGGCGCTATTGCTTGTACTCACTGCGGTCGAGCGACTAAAAAAAGCTTTGCCCAAGGGCATTGTTATCCGTGCTTCAAGCGCTTGGCGCAGTGCGATACCTGCATCATGAAGCCTGAGACGTGCCACTTTTTTCAAGGCACTTGCCGCGAGCCTGAGTGGGGCGAAACGCATTGTTTCCAACCGCATATCGTGTATTTGGCGAACTCATCGGGTTTAAAAGTTGGCATCACCCGTAAAACACAGATGCCGACTCGTTGGATGGACCAAGGCGCTATCCAGGCGCTTCCCATACTTGAGGTCGACACGCGTCAGCAATCAGGGTTCGTCGAGATGCTTTTCAAAGAGCAGGTAAGCGACCGAACCAATTGGCGGGCTATGCTGAAAGGGGAGGTGGAGGCGCTTGATTTAATTGCCGAACGTGATCGCCTGTTGGAAACGCTTGATGGCGGTTTGAATCAGCTGCGCGACCAGCATGGCAATGACGCAATTCGTGAGCTGGATGAAACGCCCTACACGTTTGATTACCCGGTGGAGACGTTTCCACGCAAAGTGATTTCCCATAATTTTGACAAACAACCCTTGGTCGAAGGCGTGTTACAAGGCATTAAAGGACAGTATCTCATTCTTGATAGTGGAGTGATTAATCTTCGTAAATTCACGGGTTACGAAATCACCCTAAGGTAAATCGGCTAGCCAGAGTGGCGAGCGTTGACTAAGGTTAGTGGAGTGTTCTTTCACTAAGCCTAACGCAATGCAAGGAAGCCTCAATGCCTTGGCTAAAACTTCTTCATATAGCCTCGCTTGTTATCTGGTGCGGCTCGCTGCTGTATCTGCCTGCGTTACTCAGCTATACGCTGCAACTTCGTAAAGACGCAGGCTTTGCGCAGGGCTCTCCTCCCATGCCACGGTTTTTTTATATTTCTGTGGCAACACCGGCAGCGCTAATTGCCATATTTTCCGGCACGCTTCTCTTTATCTTGCATGGTTTGGTGGGCGGCTGGCTGGTGCTCAAATTGGGCGCTGTCGTTGCCATGGTGGCTGCCCACGGCGCCTATGGATGGCTAATTTTACGTCTGGAAATGGGGATTTATAAAGGCGTAAAAACGGCGTTAATACTCGCGTTTTTGGTGGCCCTGGCGGGCATTCTTTGCGTGCTTGGGCTGGTATTAGCCAAGCCGCTGGATTGGAGCTAGCCCGCCATGACCACTATCGCATCACTCTTCAACTTCGACACCGACGGCGTGTTCATACACGAGTTGGCCGCCCAGCCAGCCAGCCAACGCTACCAGTCCGGCGGTTACCACAGAAACCGCAATGCCCCAAGGCAGCACCAACTCCGGTTCGCTAAACCGGATCAGCCAGTTAAGCGAAGCAAGCGAGAGCATGACAACAGCGACAATAGCGTGGCTCCAGCCGGTAATGAGACGGCGAATTTGGCCTACGCTCACCAGGTCAATGATGCCTGCAATACTCGCCAGCCAGCCCCCAAGCGCCCCTATACCCGCCAGCCACAAACCTACGCGCAGCCAGAAAGGATCGTCGGTATACCAGTATCCCAAATCGCAGGCTACCAGGGCCATGAGTGCAGCCACGGGAAAGTGAACCATCAGCGGATGCAGCGGGTGGCCAGAAATAGAAGCGCGACTTTTGATATTACGCCTATTGGAGTTTGCCATTATCACTTCCTGTGGGCAGAAAAAAGGAATAAACAATGAGGGAACGTTACTTATATCACGTCGCCTTGCTGTGTATTCAACGTGCTGTGCCACAGCGGGTCAACCGGTGCATGCTCACCCTGCTGGGCACTCTGACGTTAGGTCTTACAGGCTGCGCGGGTGATAGGTCTATTCTAGACCCCGCTGGGCAAGCTGCACGCGATGTGGTCCTAATCTGGTGGATAATGCTGACATTTGCCACGGTGGTGCTGATTGGCGTGGTGGCGTTATGGCTTTATACCTTCAAACGTAAATACCAGGAACGTACGCCTCAAGAGGAGCGCAAAATTGCTCGCCGTTGGATTATTGGTGGGGGCATTTTACTGCCTGTTTTGAGCGTTACAGCGTTACTTATTTTTGGGGTGCCGACTGGCAAGCGAATGTTGCCGCTACCGTTGGGCCAGCCCCCTGAAGTGATTGAGGTGATCGGCCATCAATGGTGGTGGGAAGTTCGCTACCCGGGAGCAGAAGGCGGAGAAGTCGTCACCGCGAACCAGCTCATCATGCCTGCGGGGGAACCTGTAGATTTTCACATTACCTCCGCTGATGTTATTCACTCCTTTTGGGTGCCCAGGCTAGGTGGCAAGATCGATATGTTACCCGGGCGCACCAATGTTATTCGTCTTGAGGCTGATGCGCCGGGCGTCTTTGGTGGTCAGTGCGCGGAGTTTTGCGGTGCTCAGCATGCGAATATGGAGTTTTACGTTGAAGCCGTAGAACGTGAAGCGTATGACGCGTGGCTCGCTGAACGGCAGGAAGAGCGCTTGGCCGAACGGGCACTTGCAAATGATGACTTTGCCCAAGCGCGGGATGAGTTTGCATCTACCTGTGCCAGCTGCCATAGCGTTGCTGGACTCTCTGCCTCCACTATTGCGCCTGATCTTTCTGATATTGGTGCGCGCTATACCCTGGGCGCGGGCACGCTCCCCATGGAGGAGGGCGCTATTCACTACTGGTTGGAAAATCACCAAACGCTTAAGCCGAGTAACAAAATGCCATCTCATAACCATATGGATACTGCCACCTTGGAGTCCCTGGGTGCTTGGCTGGAGACCTTGGCCCCATGACAACGATTGATCGCGACGCAACTGGCCCTGAAGACCTTCAAAAGTTACACAATGACCTTGCAGGGGTATGGGCAAATCCTCCTGGTTTAAAAGCGTTAACCATTGTTAACCACACCACGCTTGGCCTTCGATTTATGGTCACCGGGATGGCCTTCTTTCTGTTTGGCGGCATTTTGGCGATGCTGATTCGCACGCAGATTGCGACACCCGATCAAGGCTTTTTAACGCCCGAAATCTATAGTCAAGTTACCACCATGCACGGCACGGTGATGATGTTTTTGTTCGCCATTCCCATTTTGGAGGGCTTGGCGATCTATATGATCCCCAAGATGATTGGCGCGCGTGACCTGGTGTGCCCGCGGTTAACCGCGCTGGGCTACTGGTGTTATCTGTTTGGCGGCATCATTCTTTCTTTCAGCATGGTGCTGGAAATGGCGCCGGACAGCGGCTGGTTTATGTACACGCCGCTTAGCAGTAGCGAGTATTCGCCAGGCCTCGGTTCCGATTTCTGGCTGTTGGGGATCACCTTCGTTGAGATTTCGGCACTTTCAGCCGGGGTAGAGTTGGTGGTTTCCATTCTACGAACCCGTACTCAAGGGATGGCGCTGCACAAGATGCCGCTGTTTGCGTGGTACATTTTGGCCATGGCGCTGATGATTGTGGTGGGGTTTCCGCCCCTTATTCTGGGCAGTATCTTGCTAGAGCTTGAGCGTGCTGTAGGCATGCCATTTTTCGACATCGCAGGCGGCGGCGACCCGGTACTCTGGCAGCACCTGTTCTGGCTATTTGGCCACCCAGAGGTT
>NZ_JBQSXL010000030.1:0-41064 GCF_052378165.1 Halomonas sp. AOP30-A1-24 | reverse complement strand
GTCTGCAGATATTGCCCACTTTTTTACTACCCTAGCATGCTTTTCAGGTGCTAACTCTGGCTTCAAAAGCGCTTGACAAGCACATACACGCCTATTTCCTTCAACAACATAATAACCACGACCATTTTCTTTCTTTACAACTACAACTCTCTGATCAGGAAAGAAACCTGACTTAGCAACTGAGCGGATCATTTCCCTTATTTTGCTCGTATCAAAAAGCTCAGACCTTATCTCATCTTGACTCGCTCCTTCCTTTAAGCCCGGAAGTCGAGGGTTCTCTGAATCTAATTGAATTCTTAGTGGTGACAGACTTTTAGTCTCCCATTTTTCGTAACCCATGCGTGCCCCCTTGAAATTTATGATGTAAAAAATAATTTTTTAATTACTCGGGCATCTCACCAGTTTCCAACAGCTTCAAAAAGTCAGCCTCATCCAACACCGGAACACCTTTCGCCTGAGCATTCCGCAGCTTGGTCGGCCCCGCCGTAGGTCCACCACAAACGAAAGAGAGGCCCATGGTGACCGTCTGACAGACGCGCATGCCTGACTCGGCAGCAGCAGCTTCTAGCTCTGCCCGGCGCGCTTTTGCAAAACCAGTAAAGAGAATTTCCAGTGAGTCTGACCGCTTTTTGCTAGCCGTAATCGAACGATCGACAAGGTGCTGAGGCATGGAGATGGGCTTGAGACCATCGCCCCCCTCATGAGTCACCTGGATACGGTCTCGCCTGAACGTTTTCCGGCGGTTATCGCTTGAACAAATGCCTGTTAACAGCCAACCATCATCCTTCCACTGGCTAACTTCTCGCGTGCTGACATTCCCCTGCGCGTCTCCATAATCAAATTTCAAAACGCCTTCCATCCCCTGCCCCTGTTTTGTCTTTCTATGCAGTCTCAAAGCTGCCTTGATGCATTCACAGTTTTACAGTTAAACCACCCTTCCAATCCAAATCTCACACCGCCCCAGAATCCCCAAACCCGCTGACCCAGCGGCTCCGCCACTCAACGGAAAATAATCACTTAGAGCGCGATTCTTGCCCAATCTCAATACAACCCAGCAGTAATTCATAGCTATTAAAGTTCTCACGCTCTATGCCGCTCACACAGTGATCGAGGATCGCCGGGTCGATCTCATCCCATCCGTCACGCAGTTGTTGATGGAGAGACTGTTGATACTTCATACACGAGTCGAAAAGGTCGGTGTCAAAGATATCATCCGCTTCGCGGCATTCGGCCTCGATATTCAACTCAGGTATGTCTTGGGCGTTCGCGGGAAATGCCAACACCCACAGCATGGCCACCCATAAAACGCCCCCTGCCCGAACCCAACCGTTGATCATCAAACAACCCGCCCAATCCGAATCTCACACCGTCCCAAAATCTCCAAGTCCCCCATATCCTGCGGCTTGATCATTTCGGGCTGGTACAGCTCGTTATCACTAATCAAATACAGCGCGCCCCCTGCTAAACGCTGCACTCGCTTGATTCGCCTTTCACCACTCACTAACAGTAAAAACACCCCTTCCTGCTTAGGGTCACGATTGCCACGGTTCACCAGTACCCAATCCCCATCTTCCAGGGTGCCCAACATGGAATCACCGCGCACCTTTACGCCTACGATCTGCGCTGGGTCCAGCCCCTGCTCGGCTAGCTCGCTTTTGGGAAATTGCAGAACGGTTTGCACCGGCTCGCCTTCAAAGCTGCGACCTGCACCGGCAGCAGCTTCGATGTCGTACATGGGTATCGGTGTTAACCCTTCAGATAAATCTACTGGCTTTACATTCGATGAAATCGAACGATTCCCTGTAAGCACGTAATGAGTGTTCACACCGACAGCATGCAAAGCCGAAAGGTAATCAGCCTTGGGGCTACGCTTCTCACTTTCATAGAGCATCTGAGTGTTTTTCGTGATGCCTGCGATGTCACCAAGCTCCGTTTGAGAGAAGCCTAGCCTTACCCGCTCTTCACGCAAACGCATCCCTAAAGAACTCATTTAATTTCATTCTCCATTGACAATGAAATCATTTGATTCCATCCTAATAATGTCTTTCACTTCACTACACATCGCAAAGGGAGCCACTGCCATGGTCACACCTGCTTCTATTTCACCGCTCCCACTCAGGGCTTTGGATATCCATAAAGCCCCTGAGCGTTTCCATCATCACGGGGGTACCGCACTGATGGCACTTAAACTGAACGACACCGTCACCCGGGATTCGCTGCAATACCGATTTTTTATCGTTCTCGAAGCAGGTTGCGCAAAGGTGATGTCCGCTACCACGCTCGCTGCCGTGGTGCTTACGTCGGTACGTGGCGCCACCCGCGGGGGTTATGTATTCCTCGTAGCCAGCCTTCTCTTCGTGCCACTGCTTAAGGCGCTTTATCTCATCGTCAAGCTCTATCTGCGCCTTCTCCAGCTTAAGAGCGCTCAGCTCCGCTTCACCTACGCTGACTTTCAAACCATTGAGCTCTGCCTCAAGGCGCTCAGCAAGAACCTTCCGCTGCTTGCTAGAGAAAGCTGGGCTGAGTGCCTTCAATTGCTCCGCAATTTTAAGCAGCTCAATCATGCGCCCGCTTACTTCTCCAATTACCGCGCTCACATCCAACAAATCGTTAATCCCCTCGAATGGGCGACTGGTTGCATGGCTGAAATCCAGGCGTGCCGTCGTCGCTCCAGCACTCGTTAACCCTATTTCTACAACCAAAGGAAACCACTGCCATGGTCACCATCATTGCCACCATTCTTATACCGACCACTCAAACCACGCTGTTTCGCGGTATTGAGGTCGAGCTCGACCGCTGCTCTGAACACACCCGCCGCAACATCGAAATCGCGCTGAAGCGCGGCACCAATACGCCTAACCCACTGGCGGATCTTGAAGCGCTGGAAGAACGCACCACCGCCGAGGCCGTGGGCCAACTCGCTGCCACGATGCTGGCCCATAACGCCTCTAGCGATGAAGTAGAAGACGCCCTTTGCGAACTGCGCACCTACATGGATGAACACTTCCTGCAGCGCAAGCTGGTGCGCCTTTACGAGCGCTAACGCGCTTTGCTCAAGGTCTCGTTCAAAGTCTTTCACTCTATTAAGGAAGCCTAACTCATGGCCACCGCTAACACCATTACCCCAAAGCCAATTTATGCCCCAAAAGGGTGTAACTGCCCCGTCATGATTCACCTCACTGAAAGCGAACGGGAAGCGCTGAAGCGTATTCAGGAGCTGGAAATGCGTTCGATGTCGGCCGCCGGCCGCATGTTGCTGCTTCGCGGCATCGCTGAGTACGACCAAGACACTCTGAACGCCGAATGACCTGCCTTGCATAAGGATGTTTGCCATGTACCAGGACCCCAAACGTGTGCGCACCCGTTACGCCGCTCTCAATTTGGATCAGTACGAGGCCCAACTGATTGATGCATTGGTGGACTACACCGGCATCGAGCGGGCGTCGCTGCTGCGTCAACTGGTGCTGAAAGAAGCACTGGAGACGCTGGGCGTTGCTGATCTCTCTGTTAGCACTATGCCCCAGCAGGCGTCGTAAACGCAGGCCCTTTTGAGGACCTCAAGGAGCACTGAAGTATGGCTGACCAACCCGCCCGCAGCGATCTACGCCTTCCGCTGGATGACCAGTTAGAGGCCGTGCTGCAGCAGGTATGCGAACAGCAGGATTTTCAACGCCTGGATGACGCCGCCGAGTGGCTACTTCGTCGGCGCTTACGCAAAGGCACCCAAGGACTCACCGGCCGCGGCCGCGCTCTTTACCCCATTGAGAGAAAGAACTGATGACGACTAGCAAACACCGCATTCCTTGCCCGCACTGCAACCAGAACCTGCGCATTCGCAAAAGCCAGGGGCTAACACCGGTGTACAGGGAGGCGATCGTGGAATGCCGCAACGACGACTGTGGCTTTCGGGGTAAGGCTCGGTTCGAGTTGTGCAACACGCTGACGCCCAGCGACATCCCCAACCCAATGGTCGACCTGCCGTTTGCGCCCTCGTTGCTTAGCCAAGCGATCAAGCAGGCGCAAAGGTCATCGTGAACGCCTAAACGGCACCGCTACTTACTGTGACATCAAGGAGGCGAGCGTGAATTTATCGCTGCGCCAGGACATTGTTGCGCGCTTAATCAGCGATTTTGAGGCGATTGAGCGCGGCCCCTACCTGCAACGGGTGCGCTGCCCGGAGTGCGGTAAGCGTGAGGCGTACATCAACGCCGAAGCGCCGTGGATGCTGAAGTGCGGGCGGGAGAACAACTGCGGCGCGCAACTTCATGTTAAGGCGCTGTTTCCTGACCTGTTCCGCTCCTGGAGCGAACGCTACAGCCCCAAGGGTAACGAGAAGCCCACGTCCACCACGCCAGTGGCGGATGGCTACCTGCGCGATGGCCGGGGCTTTGAGCTTTCCCGCATTCAGGGCTGGTACACACAAGAAAGCTACTGGAAGCCTGAGATCGGTGGCACCGCCACCGTTCGCTTTCCGCTGCCCGGCGGCGCTTATTGGGAGCGCCTGCTGGATAACCCGGAACGCTTTGACAAGCAGAAGGCCAACTTTGTAGGGCGCTACAAGGGTCGGTGGTGGTGCCCGCCAGCACTCACCCTAGGCGACCTGGTAGCGGCTGAGGAAGTTTGGATCGTCGAGGGCATCTTCGATGCCATCGCCCTTTACCATCATGGCATTGCGGCGGTCTCTGCCATGAGCTGCGGTAACTACCCGGATGAGGCGTTAAACGCCCTTTCCGATGCAGCACATAAAGCGGGCACCTGCCGCCCTGCGCTGGTGTGGGCGCTGGATAACAACCGCGCTGGCCATAACGCCATCCACAAACACGTAAGGCGCGCCCGGGCAGCAGACTGGGAGTGCCATGCGGCGCAGATCCCCAGCGGTGGCCACGATTGGAACGATGCTCACCAGCGCAGTGAGCTAACCGAGAAACACCAGGAAACCTACCGTTACCACGGTGACCTGTTACTGGCCCCCACGGCCATGGCCAAGGCGCTGCTGATGTACAAGCGCCGCGAGCAGCGGGAGTTCTGGTTCGAGTTCAAACGCCAGCTGTGGTGGTGGAAGCTGGACATGGATGCGTTTGATCGCGCCTTGCGCGCCGATGGGCTAGATGGTGAAGACCAGCGGCAAATTGACCCGGCCTTGCGCGATGCGGCTTTAGAGCAATCCGGCAGCGTGAAGCGGATCTGCACTTGTTACCCCACGGCGCTCTACTACCAGGCCAACGCGGTCACGGATGAGAGTTGGTACTACTACCGCGTGGAGTTTCCGGACGGCCGTCCGCCGATCAAGAACACATTCAGTGGTGGCCAACTGGCGTCTGCATCTGAATACAAGAAGCGTCTGCTGGGCGTAGCCCCGGGCGCAGTGTGGACGGGTACCAGCCAACAGCTGGATAACCTGCTGCAGGACCAGATCGGCAACATCAAAACCGTCGAGACCATCGACTTCATCGGCTACAGCAAGGAACACGGCGCCTATGTGTTCGGTGATTTGGCCGTGGCCGGTGGCAAGGTGGTGCCGATCAACAGCGAGGACTTCTTCGAGCTTGGCCCCCGCCGCCAGTTAAAGACCCTTAGCCAGTCGGTGTCGCTTTCCATCAATGCGGACCGCAAGGCATTCAGCACCGAGTGGACGAAGCGGCTACTGGGCGCCTTTGGCACCAAGGGCGTGGTGGCACTCAGCTACTGGCTGGGCAGCCTGCTGGCCGAGCAGATCCGCGCCGAAATGGGCAGCTTTCCATTTTTGGAGATTGTGGGCGAAGCCGGCGCGGGTAAATCCACGCTGATCGAGTTCCTGTGGAAGCTGTGCGGCCGGCGCGACTATGAGGGCTTCGACCCCAGCAAGGCGACCATGCCAGCGCGCTCTCGCAACTTTGCCCAGGTGAGCAACCTGCCGGTGGTGTTGATCGAATCCGACCGCGAGCAGGAAGGCGGCGCCAAGCAGAAGCAGTTCGATTGGGACGAGCTGAAAACGGCGTTTAACGGCCGTTCGATCCGCGCCCGGGGCGTGAAGAACAGCGGTAACGACACCTACGAGCCGCCCTTTCGCGGCAGCATCGTCATCAGCCAGAACGCGCCAGTGCAGGCAGGCGAGGCGATTCAAACGCGTATCTGCCACCTGCACTTTACCCGGGAAGGCCAGAACAAGGAGACCAAGATACTGGCCGAGGCGTTGGAGCGCACCGAGATCGAGCAGGTTAGCCAATTCAGCCTGCAGGTTGCCCAGCGTGAAGCCGCGTTGATGGCGTTGATCACTCAGCGCGCCCGGCACTATGCCGACCAGCTTGCTGATGACCCGGATATTAAGGTGCTGCGTATCGCCAAGTGTCACGGCCAGTTAATGGCCTTGGTGGAGTGCCTGGGGCCGGAAGGGCTGGGCCTGTTTGATGAACAAACGCTGGATACCGCCTTGGGCCACATAGTGAGCATGGCCCGTGAACGGCAACAATCCATCAATGCTGACCACCCCTTGGTCGCCGAATTCTGGGAGGCCTTTGATTATATCGAGGGCCTACGCGACGACCCGATGCTGAACCACTACGGCAAGGGCAGCGACCTGATCGCGATCAACCTGAAGGACTTCGAGCGCACCTGCGCCGAATACAAGCTGCGCACCCCGGAGGTGCGCGAGCTGAAGCGTTATCTGAAAAGCAGCAAGACCCGCAAGTTTATCGATTCCAACCGCACCGTGAACTCCCGCGTCCGCTTACATGGCGGCAGCGTGAAGTGCTGGGTGTTTCAAGCATGAAGGAGCCTGTGATGACCACTCAACCCAGTATGCCCCTGGTGGTTCAGCGTATTCGTGAGCGCAACCGCCAGGCATTGGAAGCCATGATCGCCGCCGAGAAAGAAGCCGACCAGAAGACCAGTGAGCTTGAGCTCAAAGGCCCTGAGGCCTGGGATCGCCTGGCGGCGGTTGCAAGAGGCGACACCGGCCAGAGCCACCACTGCCGGCGCATCCTGCTCTCACTCTACAACGGCGCCGCCTGGCCGCTCGACCCGACGTGCCTGCGCGTGATCGACCGCGAGCTGCAAGCCGACGCGCTGACCGTGATCGAGTGGAGTATTCACTCCCTTGAAGAGCCCCACGATTACGTCATGGGCGGCAGTCAGTTCATGCAGCGCTTTGCTGCCATTGAAAAAGAGGAGCAGTAACCATGGCAGACAACGCCGACATCGCCGCCGAACTGATGGAGCGCCGCATGGAAGCCGCGCTTAGCAGTCGGCTTTCCCTGCGCATTCCAAACCATGACCCGGACTGCGAGGACTGCGAGGACTGCGGTAACGAGATCCCCAAGCCCCGCCGCAATGCATTGCCTTGGGCGACGACGTGCGTGGAATGCCAAAGCCTTCGCGAGCGTAGGGGGCGGCATGTGCGCTGAACAGATCAAGGGCGGCCAGCTTGCCCGGCAAGCCGCGATGCTCTGTCAGGATGCCATGTTTCAGCTCTACCTGGACCGCCGCCGGCGCGCCAAGTTTGGCATTGAGGAAAACGCCCTACCCGATGGCACCCACAATGCCGAAGACGCCCGGGATTGGATCTGCGCTGCTTGCCAGATTAAGAGCCGAGCCGAACTAGACCATAACTCAGTCGCGGCGGCTACGTTCCACCGTATTCAGAAACGCTTTTTCACCTGGAAGCAACAGCAAGGGAGGCCACAATGAATACCTATTTTGGATTACTGGCTGAGTTCAACGGCCGTACCGAGCTACCGCTAGAAGAGGTTGCCCCGCGCTTCTTCGGCATCAGCCCCCGCACCGCTGCCTTTCGGGCCGGTGCGCAGGCCCTGCCGGTACCGGCTTATCGTGCTGGGGATTCTCAGAAAAGCCCATGGCTGGTGAGTGCAATCGACCTGGCGCAGTACATCGATAAGAAGCGGGCCGAGGCGCTAGAGCAGTGGAAGCTAGTGAATGATTGAGGGTTGCGCCGGCTAAACCTGTAGCCGGCTGGCCTTTACCTCTGCCCCACCTGCCTGCACCATTTCCTTAACTTCCCTTCATCCGCATCGCCCTACGGAGCCAACCATGGACCAAAGCCTTATCCCCGTTTTCCAAGCCAATGATCAGCAGCTGCTTTGCAACGCCCGCGACCTGCACGCCTTCTTGGAAGTGGGGCGACGCTTCACGACTTGGATTAAAGAACGTATCGAACAGTACGAATTTGAAGAAGGTTTAGACTTCATCTCGCATAACATGCAGCCTGGAATAGGTCATAAAACCTCCTCCCAAAACGGGGAAGCCCTAGAATCAATCACTTACGCTGAAAACTTCGGCCAACAGGGTCGCATTGAGTACCACTTAACTCTCGATATGGCCAAAGAACTCGCCATGATCGAAAACAACGCCATGGGCCGTCGCGTTCGGCGCTACTTTATCCAGCGCGAACGCCAGGCTATCGAGCTGCTGCAACAGCAGGCTACCGAAGTGCAACCTATTGAGCAGGTGCGTAAACTCATCAAGGACACGCCTAAATTTCGCTACTTTCTGATCCTGCAGGAGCAGAGCCTGACTCTTGCCCGACAACTGGCAAGCTGTGAGCACCCACGTGAGCGCTTCAATATCCATTGCGCGCTACGTCAGGTGAACAATGCTCTGGGCATGCCGACGGAGCCATTAGAGAAGTGGAACGGAACTGATCATATCTACACGCCCGCTGTGGATAGCCTCCCGTATTCCCATCAAGAGGAAACCTGACATGAACAGAAATATTGAGCGTCTCCTCGAAGTGGCTAGTCAGCGTGCACTCCACCCCGAGGAGATCAAACGCCTAAGTGCCTCAATACGCGCCTTGGAAAGCAACCAATTACCCCCAGAAGATGTATTGGTAAGGCGTATCAAGGAGCTGGAGAAACAGCTGGGCGATTGCCGCGCCCGGGTAAAAAAGTGCGAGAGGAACGGGTACCCTGACTAAGTAAGCCGCCTTTTTAGGCGGTTTTTACCCATCTTAAAATAACGGTATAAGACTAACGTAGCTGCAGCGTTTCTGGCCTTAAGTGCGTGTACCGCTTCAACACATCCCAACTCTCATGGAGCGTGAACTGCTGCACCTCTACAATTTCATACCCTGCCTCGAATAGTCTGGATGTCGCCTCATGGCGTAGGTCATGAAAAGTTAAATCTTCAATGCCTTTGGATGCTGTCGCGGCTTGCCAACGAGTACCTATAGATTTACTACTGTATGGAAAAATACGCGGCTCACCCAGCAAGCGCGGTTGTCGTTGGATAATGGCCATCGCTTCTTTTGTCAGTTTGAAGCGCTTGTGGTTACCCCACTTTTTGCGTGGGTGCTTAGCATCACGAACCCAGCACGTCATGGCGCTTACATCCAGATCGTCCCATGAGAGCCGGGTAATCTCCCCCTGGCGACGCGCTGAGGCGATAGCAAAGTCCATAATGTCTTCCATAGGAATAATCGCGCTCGGCCGGATCTTCTGCGAACGCTGGAAATAAGCGCGAACCTGCTCGATCTCCTCAAGCGTTGGCCGACGATCCCGCGAGTCCGGGCGGCTGATCAAGCCTTTACTACGCAAAAGCAGCTTCGCCGATTCAAACTCATTAAGATCTACCGGCATACGCCAGGCAGCGACCGCCGTTTTCAAAATGATGCCCAGCCAAGTGATATCTTGCGACGTAGTTGAAGGCTTAACGCCGCTACGCCGCCGCATTTGCGCATGGTCAATAATCTGCTCGCTACTAAGCTCGGTAATTTTGACGCGAGCAATGGGGAAACGCTGCAGCTGCTCAATGGTGGCCCGCTTGCTACGGCCAGCACCGTCAGCAAATTCATGTAGGTACCGCTCAATGGCATCGTGTAAAGTAACGCCCTTCCATTTAGCAGCCAGCACACCACCTGGCGCGGCCAACTCCAGTTCCCGACGCTTCGCCCACTCAACGGCCATTGCCTTTTTAGGGAATGTTTTGGACTCTGAGTAGTCAGGTTGACCCGTACGCGCAATGCGAATACGCGCCAGGTATGAGAAACTGCCGTCCCTTTTTGGACGCTTCACGATCGTCGCCATTACAGCCTCGAAAATGTGACAAATAAAAGTGCCATGTGGTGCCAAATTTGTGACACTAATTTGCTTAAAACGTGGTCAAACCACTGTAAATATGAACAGTTATGAATGATAGCACAACACAGCAAACCCGCATGAAGTCTGGCACCGCCCGCCCTGCGCTGGATAGAACTTTCTCCGTCGCGCCCATGATGGACTGGACAACCCGCGATTACCGGGCATTCGCACGTACGTTAACCAAGCGGGCGCTGCTGTATACCGAGATGGTGACGACGGGCGCTATTTTGCATGGCTCACCGCGTGAGCGGTTTTTGGGCTATAGCGATGTGGAGCATCCCATTGCCTTACAGCTTGGTGGTAGCGATGCCGGGGAGCTTGCCGAGTGCGCGGCGATTGCTGAGGCGTGGGGGTATGACGAGGTTAACCTGAATGTAGGTTGCCCAAGCGACCGGGTGCAGAACAACATGATTGGCGCTTGCCTGATGGGCTACCCGGAAAAAGTCGCCGATGCCGTGCGCGCTATGCAGGCGGCCGTCTCGATTCCGGTTACGGTGAAGTGCCGTATCGGGATTGATGAGCAGGATGAAGACGCCGACTTGGCGCGCTTTATCGACATAGTCGCAGATGCCGGTTGTGAAATTTTTACCGTGCATGCGCGCAAGGCGTGGCTGAAAGGCCTATCGCCCAAAGAGAACCGCGACGTGCCGCCGCTCAATTATCCGCGTGTGCATCGTTTAAAGCAGGACCGCCCTGAGCTGCATATCGGTATCAACGGTGGGATTAAAACGCTTGAAGAGTGTCAGGCACAGCTTGAGCGTGTGGATAGCGTGATGATTGGCCGTGAAGCGTACCAAAACCCCTGGTTACTGGCTGAGGTAGATACGTTGCTTTATGGCGTGCCCGGCCCAGCCGCTAGCCGGGTTGAGGCGGCCCGGGCATTTCGCCCGTATATTCAGCAGCGGTTGGATGAAGGCGCGAAACTTAACCATATTACCCGCCATCTGTTGGGGCTTTTTCAGGGTTGCCCTGGCGGTCGGCGTTTTCGGCGTCTTCTATCGGAGCACGCACATAAAGAAGGCGCCGGGTTACGCTTGTTTGATGATGCTATCGGGTTAGTTAACGAGCCATCACAAGCGCCGATGCCAGAACAAGAACAGCCCGCCACGTCTTAACGTAGCGGGCTGTGGTGGACGGCGATTAATCCACGTTTGCGGGTTTAGTTGCCGCGTACGCCTTTTTCGATACGCTCACCAACTTCTTGGTCGATATTACGCCAGTACTCGAAGGCACGCTCCAGTACTGGCTCTGTTACGCCACCCGACAAGTGCCCCACCACGTTGGATACCAGCCGGTCACGTGCGGCGTCATCCATTACTTCACGCACCAACGTATGCGGTTGGCTCCAGTCGTCATCGTCTTTACGCAGCGTGTAGGCAGTACGTACAAGCTCACCGCTGGTCGCCCATACGGCATCTTCCGGGAAGCGCTCGCCATCGGCTTTAGGGCCGCCTTTGCTGTTCGGCGCATATACCGGGTCCGTTGCGTTATGCACCCGCATCGCCCCGCCCTGGGTATAGCTATTGACCGGGCTCTTGGGTGTATTGACCGGGATATGCTTGTAGTTCACACCCAAGCGAGCCCGGTGCGCATCGGCATAGGAAATTGAGCGCGCCAGCAGCATCTTGTCGGGTGAAAGCCCAGTGCCCGGCACCATATTGTTAGGCTCGAAGGCGGCCTGATTGATTTGGCTATGGAAGTCGGAGGGGTTTTCATTAAGGGTTAGCTTGCCCACTTCCATCAGCGGGTAGTCACTGTGAGGCCACACTTTGGTAAGATCAAAGGGGTTATAGCGATACGTTTTGGCGTCCTCGAAGGGCATGATCTGCATCTGCAGTGTCCAAGTGGGATACTCGCCGCGTTTGATGGCTTCAAACAGGTCACGGCGGTGGTAATCCGCATCGCTACCAGCCATCTGGTCGGCCTGCTCCTGGGTCATGCACTTGATGCCCTGGTCGGTTTTGAAGTGGTACTTCACCCAGAACCGCTCACCTTCATCGTTCACCCACATATAGGTATGGCTGGAGTAACCGTTCATGTGCCGCCACGTAGCGGGCACACCGCGGTCGCCCATTAGCCAGGCCACCTGGTGGGCGGACTCCGGCACCAGCGTCCAGAAATCCCACTGCATATCGTGGTCACGCAGGCCGTTATCGGCGCGGCGTTTTTGCGAGTGGATAAAGTGTTGGAACTTCATCGGATCGCGGACAAAGAACACAGGGGTATTGTTACCCACCATGTCGAAGTTGCCCTCTTCGGTATAGAACTTCACCGCAAACCCGCGTGGATCACGCCAAGTATCCGGGCTGCCGCTTTCCCCTGCGACCGTTGAGAAGCGAATGAGTACGTCTGTTTTTGTGCCTTTTTTCAGAAACTTGGCTTTGGTGTACTTACTGATATCATGGGTGACTTCAAAGTGGCCAAAAGCGCCGCTACCCTTGGCATGTGGTTGGCGGTCGGGGATCATCTCGCGGTTGAAAGCCGCCATTTGCTCCATCAGAAAATGATCGTGCAGTACAATCGGGCCATCCGGGCCTACCGAAAGAGAGTGTTCATCGCTGGATACCGGAATGCCAGCCCCTGTCGTCGTATACTTGGGTTTATCGCTCGTCATCGCTTTTTCTCCATGTCACGGCTCGCGCGGCACTCAAGGCACCGCTTTATAAAAACAAATCATACATTTGTACTTATTATTTTTAATTTAGGATAACTACTCTCTCATAGGTATAGTCAAAGGAACTGCTTCCCGCCAGCTATCTCATGTACTGCTTGGCTATTGCGCTAATAAGCTTTTTTTATGGCGCTTATCAAACATTTAATAGAGCGCGTCCGGGGGCGGTGTCAGGCTTGATTGAAAGCTCTCAATCGCCGTTTCGGCCTCTTCTATCTCATCAAAACGAGCAATGTGATAAAGCGCCTCACCTTCATTGGCTAACGGCAGACGGCTCATGCCAATCACAATGCCATCGGCCATCGACTTGACCTCGCTTTCTTGATTGCCAAATGGGTCGGCCACTATACCGAGCACTTCCCCCTTGGCGACACGCGCGCCCAGGCGCACTTTGGGCCTTAAAATACCGTCGATAGGTGCACGCGCCCAACTGGACCCATTGGCAAGCTCGGCAGGCGCTGGCGAGCGGCGGCGTTGTTCGCCGGTCAGCATATCCAGGCGGCGCATTACACGCAGTACACCGCGTACACCGGGGGCAATGGCCCACTCATCAAAGCGCAGCGCTTCCCCCGCCTCATAAGTCAGTACCGGAATGCCACGTGTTTGTGCATAGTGACGCAGGCTACCTTCGCGCAGCTCTGCATTCAGAATCACCGGCGCGCCGAAGGCATCGGCCATGCGCTCGGTTTCACTGCCAGGACTTAACTGCGCGCGTATTTGGGGAAGGTTCGTGCGATGAATTGCGCCGGTGTGAAGATCAATAATATGCGTCGCCTGATCGACAATCTGCTCGCAAAATAGCGCCGCGATTCGCCCCCCGAGAGAGCCATTTTCACTGCCCGGGAAACAGCGGTTGAGATCGCGCCGGTCAGGCAGGTAGCGCGTTTGCTGCAGGAAGCCAAAAACGTTAACCACCGGCACGGCAATCAAGGTACCTCTTAGGCTTTTGATGGCCTTTGAGCGTAATAAGCGACGTACAATTTCAACGCCATTGATCTCATCCCCGTGAATGCCACCACACACCAATATAACGGGCCCCTCTTTACGTCCGTGTACCACTTCGACCGTAATATGCAGGGGTGTATGGGTATAAAGACGCGCCACCGGCACATCAATTTGGGAACGTTGGCCAGGCAGTATGGTGTGCCCGGCAAGTTGAAAAGGTGCTCGCGCCATCCTGAGTCTCCTTTTTTTCAGCGTGATAACCACTAAGCAAATGGCATTAATGAGGGCATGGCGATGCGCCTACCGCACGCAGTGAGCCCCAGCGGTTTCGAGACATGAGGTTTTGATAACACAAGCCATGCGTTTAATCATCTATCCATACAGTTTTGAATGTAAAAATTACACCATATCGGATAAAATATGTTCATCTTGTGTCATTAATGAGGTTGCGTTTCCATGGCGAGAAAGACCAAAGCGGAAGCCGCTGCTACCCGAGAAGCATTGCTGGATGCGGCCGAAGAGGTATTTTTTGCAAAGGGTGTTGCACGCACGTCTCTTGAGCAGGTTGCTCGCCATGCGGGATTAACCCGTGGCGCGGTCTACTGGCATTTTAAAAACAAGGGCGACCTGTTTATGGCACTGGTGGAGCGCGTACGCATGCCGTTCCAGTCGCTAATGGAAGCTGTCAGCAAGGCCGATGAAACTATCTCCCCGATGGAAGCCATCCGGCTTGCCTGCCATGCAGGTCTGGCGCGTCTTGAGCAACCTTCTCACCAGCGGATTCTTTCCATTTTGCTCCACCGCTGCGAGTTTTTTAGCGATATCAACCCACTTGCCATGCAGGATGATATTGGTGAAGAGTGTTATTCAGAAATGCTGATTGTGTTCAAAGAAGCGGAGCATCAGCAGTTGCTGCGTGAAGATGTAACGCCAGAGGTGGCGACGCGCATGTTGCAGTCGGCACTGGGAGGCCTTTTCCACGACTGGCTACGCACACCGGATGCGTTCTCCATACACCAACGCGGCGGCGAACTGATTGATACATTGATACGCATTATGCAACGCTAATCCACGCCATTCGCTGCAATGCAGCAACCTGCCTCTACTGGGATACCCCACCATTGTGGTGATTAGTGGCAAGCATTCAACACCGATGGATAAAGCCACACCGCCACTGACACGTCATCCATAAGGCAATGACTAACAAGACAATGGCTAACAAGACAGTGGCGGCGCGGGTGCGAGTAGTGAACGTTAATCGCTGATAACGTTAGGTTGAGTAGCCTTCACCCTGGTGGTGATAGCGAAGACGCAACTTATTTAAACGTACCCGAGTATCCAGATAGGTTTGTTCCATTACGCTGCGATAAGCGCTCTCACCAGCGAGGTATTTCACCAGAACGCGACGCTCGCCCTCTTGTGGGCAATCCCCTTCTTTACAGTGCAGCCTGACATGGCTATTAGGCTCATCTTCAATCACTGCCATGGCAAATCCATCGCCCTGACGCCCGGACACGATAACCGTCGAACCCAACAGGCAGCGCCGCGTAAAGGGCTGATAGCGATGCAAGCCCCGGTGTAAGCGATGGCATAAGACGGCGGCAATGGGTGAAGCAACAGCAAAGGATACCCACAGGATCAGCACGCCTACCGGCACGCGCAACATGCCCAGCGATAGCCAACGCAACACTAAAAGCTCTACCACTAATGCCAAACTCCCCGCAATCACGACAAGAAACGTCAGCGCAAGCGTCGCCGGCACACCTGCAAACCCTAACGACACCAGCGTACTGGCCATGTGATCATCGCGCAGGCTGTCGCGCTCAAATAACTCAAGAGGGGCTATTCGAAGCAGCACCAACATCCAATACAGCGCTAACAGCCCCATTAGAAACGTAAACACAATGGTTGGAAACTGTAGCGCAGCAGAAATAACAGGTTGCATGGCGTGTCCTCCTCCAGACATTTCGTCCGGTGCAGTTTCCGCCTGGGCGTATATGATGGGTCCAGGCTAAAAACGTGTGGTCTCTTTTAGCATAGTCCAAACTATTCTTTTTTGCCCTTGGCTGCCTTGATGCGAATCATTACAGCATAAAAAAACGGGCACTCCCTTTCGGTAGTGCCCGCTCATTAGTGGTGAAACGCGGTTACGACTGGTCGTGCTCCAGTGCCGGTTTCTGGTTATCGTGATTCGGATGACGTTTACGATAGAGCCAGTCGGACACCGTGGCAATCATGGCGTAGAAGCTGGGAATAAACACGCTTCCCAAAACGGCCACAGAGGCCATGCCCACCGCAACGGTTGTCCCGATATGGTGGCTACTTACATCACTGGCGCCGGTCGCCAAGGCCAGTGGCAAGGTACCAAAGATAAACGCAAGCGATGTCATGACGATAGGACGGAAACGCAGCTCAGCGGCCGTAATCGCAGCTTCTCGAATCGTTTTGCCCTGCTCTTTACGCTGCAGTTCGGCAAACTCTACGATCAAGATAGCGTTCTTCGCCGCAAGCCCCACGACCACCAACATACCAATCTGCACATACACACTGGTATCCAGGCCTCGCAACGCGATGCCTCCAATCCCGCCCAGGAAGGCAAACGGCGTTGCGGTAAGTACCGCCAGGGGCAACGACCAGCTTTCATACTGGGCCGCCAGGATCAGGAAGACCATCAAGATACCAAACACAATGGCAAGCATCGCTGTATTACCCATGTTTGCTTCCTGGTAAGCCGTACCGGTCCAGCCCATGCCCCAGTTAGGCCCGAGCGTATCCATGACGACTTCATTCATGGCTTCAATGGCTTGGGTAGAGCTATAGCCAGGCGCCGCGCCGCCCTGGAACTGCGCACCGGTGTACACGCCAAAGCGTGATACGACCGATGGACCTACCTGACGCTCCAGCGTGACAAACTCAGAGAGCGGGATACGCTCACCATTGCCCCCTCGCACGAAGACACTATTTAAGTCGTCAGGCGTTTTACGGAATTGATCCTCGTTTTGCAGGTACACCTGGAAGTTACGGTTTTGGTAACTAAAGAAGTTCACAAAGCCATTACCAAAGGTGTTGGATAACGCCGAGTTGATATTCTCCAGTGCCACGCCATAGCTAAGCGCTTTCTGCTGGTCGATTTCAGCTCGATAGGAAGGCACGTTCACGTTAAAGGTGGTAAAGACCTGATTTAACGCTGGGTGCTGATTCGCCGCGCCCATAATCTGTAGTGAGGCTTCGTAAAGCTCGCGAGGTGAGGCGCCGTCAAACGACTGCAGATAGCCGGTGAACCCGCCGGTGGTAGAAAGCCCCATAATCGGCGGTACGTTAAAGGCCATGGCAGTACCGCCATCAATACTGGCCCCCAGCTGCATAATTTGCCCCACCAGGCTCGCTGCCGTTAGATCACGGTCTCCCCAGGGCACCATATTGACAAAGATAATCCCGCGCGCCGTATTGACCGAGCCTGCAAGAATATCGTAGCCCGCTATTGCCGAGGAGTATTGCACCCCGGGAATATCCTCAATAGCGGAGCTAAGCTTTGCCATGTAGTTCTCGGTACGGTCAAGCGAGGCGGCATCGGGTAGCGACACGCTGACCAGCACGATGCCCTGGTCGGTTTCCGGCACCAATGTTGAGGGCGTATTGGCGTACAACCAGTAGGAGCCGGCACCGGTTGCGATCGTTAGCGCCAAGGCGAGCACCCAAAAGCGTACCAGGCGCACCACAAACCACATATAAACCGCGGTGATACCTGCAAACAAGCGATCAAATAGACGCAGAGGTGTAGTAATCGCCCGCTTGAAAGCTGACTGGCGCGAATGGTGCAAATTATGCTTGATGAAGATGGCAGACAGCGCCGGTGTAAACGTCAACGCCATTAGCGCTGACAGCGCTACCGAGATCGCGACAGTAATCGCGAACTGCTGATAGATCTGCCCAGTAAAGCCGCCCATAAACGCAACCGGTACGAAAACAGCGGCCATGATCAGTGAGGTGGCAATAACTGGCCCGCCAACCTCGCGCATGGCACGAATCGTTGCTTCTCTAACGGTAACCTCGTCATCTTCGCCTAATACACGCTCAACGTTCTCCACCACCAATATCGCATCATCCACCACTATCCCGATTGAGAGCACCAGGGCGAATAGCGTTAGCAGGTTGATAGAAAAATCAAACAGGTAAAAGCCTGCAAAGGTACCAATCACCGACACCGGCACCACCGACATGGCAATCACGGTAAAGCGCCAGTTCTGCAGGAAGATAAACAGGATCACGATAACGATCAGGAAAGCTTCAATAAAGGTATGCAATACCGTTTCTACCGACGCATCGATAAACTGCGTGGTGTCGTACGGCGTAACATACTCAAGCCCTGGCGGGAAACGGTTGGACAGATCTGCCATGGTTTCACGCACGGCATCAGCCGTGGCCAGCGCATTGGCGCCCGGCTGCTGGTTGATGATGATCGGCGTCATCGTTGAACCATTAAGCTGTGCATCAATGCCGTAGAATGATGCGCCCAACTCAATGCGTGCCACATCTTCCAGGCGTAGCGATGAGCCATCAGGGTTAGTGCGCAAATAGATATTACGGAAATCATCCGTATCCGATAAACGACCACCGGCAGTGATGGTATACGTATAAGCGCGCGGGCTACCTTGCGGCGTGGCGGCTAAATTACCGGCAGGGATTTCGGTATTTTGTGAACGGATAGCATTAGCTACCTCACTCGGCGTGAGGTCGTATTGCGCCAGCTTGTCAGGGTCCATCCAGATACGCATGGCAAACTCACCACCCCCCAGCACCTCGGCATTACCTACGCCAGGCACTTGGCGTAGGTCATCGAGGATATTAAGCGTGGCGTAGTTCTGCATATACACGTTGTTGTAATCGCCGTTCGGGGACGTTAGGGCGATCAACATAAGGATCGAGTCAGAGCGCAGTGAAACGTTAACGCCCTGAGCCTGAACCTGCTCGGGCAGCTGAGAAAGCGCCCCCTGAACACGGTTATTCACGTTAATAGTGTTGATATCACCATCAGTGCCGATATCAAACGCCACACTCAAGCTCATAATGCCGTTATCAGCGCTGTTAGAGGTCATGTAAAGCATGTTCTCTACGCCGTTAATCGCCTCAGCCAGCGGTGCAGCGACCGTCTGGGCGACCGTCTCAGCGTCAGCGCCTGGGAATTGAGCCTGTACGGATACGGTGGGCGGCACCACACTTGGATACTGCTCAATGGGCAGTATCCGCATGGCCATGGCACCTATCAGCGTGAGGATAATCGCAAGTACCGTGGCGAAAATCGGCCGGCTGATAAAGAAGTTGGAGAAATTCATTATTGAGTACCCTCTTCCTCTTCCCCTGCAGGCACATCACCAGCACCCTCTGTCATTTGGGAAGCGGCAGCGGCTTGCTCTTGTTGCTCCTGAGCGTCAGCCTCTTCAACACGCTCAACTACTTCATTGGCGTCGCCATCAAACGGCTGTGGGTCAATGGCCATACCAGGCTCAATGCCTGCTGGGTCGCCCACAATCACACGGTCGCCCTCTTCAAGGCCGTCAACAATGATCTGCCAAGGGCCAGCGACTTCGCCTAATTGCACCGTACGCTCGCGCGCCTGGTCATTTTCATCCAGGACAAATACGCGAGGGCCCATTAAGCCTTGGGTGACCGCAATTTCAGGTACAGCCATTACGTTAAAACGGCGCAGACCATCAAGGCGTACGCGCACAAATTGGCCGGGCAAGATAGCGCCATCCGGATTAGCAAAGCTGGCAGACGCCTGAACGGTACTGGTACCGGCATCCACGCGGGAGCCCAGGAAGTCGAGCTGACCTTCAAGTTCAGACCCGCTGGCACCGCTTACGCCGGGCACGCTTAACAGCGCGGTAATGGACGAGTCGCCCTCTTCACGCAACTGGCGGCGTAGCTCAAAGGCATCACGCTGAGGTAGTTGAAAACGCACTTCAAGCGGGTCCAGCGGGGTGATAGTGGCAAGCTCGGTTCCTGGCGTAACCAGGTTGCCAACGTTAACCTGGCTCAAGCTGATCATGCCTGACACAGGGGCCGTTACATTTGAATAGCCAAGGTCCAGGTTAGCACTGCGTAGTGCAGCCTCAGCTTGGGCAACATTGGCTTGTGCCACACGCTGGTCTGCCTGCGCCTGGTCATACTGCTGGCGGCTAACAGAGTTTTGGTTGAGCAACTGCTCAAAACGCTGAGCATCACGCTGGGCACGGGATAACTCGGCACGAGCACTTTGCAGGTCAGCTTCACGCTGGTTAACCGTTGACTGGTAAAGATCAGGCTCAATGGTATACAGCGAATCACCCTCTTCCACCAATTGGCCAGGCTGGAAGTGGCGCTCTTCAAGATAACCGTTAACACGTGCCACCAGCGTCACTTCACTATCGCTACGCAGTAACGAAGGGTACGATTTATTTAACGGAATATCCTGACGTACGGCTTCCGTCACTTCCACCTTATGAGGAGGAGCCTCTGGTTGCTCGGCCTGCTGCTCTTGCGATTGGTCCTGGCCACAGGCCGTCAACACTAGCGCGGCAATCAGCGTTACTAGACTCGCTCGGCGTGAGTGAATCATTTTTCTCATGCGTGGGTTCCCTTGATCTTTTCAAAACGTTGATTGACGGCGCTGGCGGCTGCCCTGGTGTCCAATGGCGCTTTATTCGAATGCAGACGACTCATAAAGCCATGTTTTAAAAACCATGTTTTAAAAACCATAGTTTAAAAGCGCTGACGGTTCGTTGTGATCAACGATCCAGCGTCGGTGGCGCACCAATATTCATGGCACGCTCATAGCTGCCACCATCGGTATCAGGTATTGCAAAGGTCACCTGATCATCCGTTAGCCAGGCATTCACTTCTTCGATCGCCGGTACATCCAACAACCCTGCCTGCTGGCGCAACCCAAGGAAGTTAACGACATAGTCGTAACGTGACTCAGCATAATCAGCAATGGCGTCGTAATAATTCTGCTCGGCATTCAGCACATCGACGATATTACGTGTGCCGACTTCATACCCTACCTGCGTGGCTTCCAGCGCACTGCGCGCTGATACGATAGTTTGCTGACGCGCTTCTACCGTTTCAACGTTATTGCTGACCTGGGTGTAGAGCGAGCGTACTTGCTGGATCGTAGTACGGCGCTGAGACTCAAACTCGTACTGCGTACTTTCCAACTGGTAAGTGCCTTGGCGGATACTCGCACTGGTACTGCCACCGGTATAAATAGGCAGATTGGCCGATATCCCGACCTGACCGGAGGCGTCATAACCGCTAACCGCATCGCGATCATTATCGGCATGTTGATAGTTGGCGAATGCCTGGAACGTGGGCAGGCGACCGGCACGGGCAATATCAACACCCACGCGTGAAATTTCGATGCCCGCCTGCTGAGCAAGGACTTGAGGATTAAGCTCAATCGCTTGTTCAACCCAGTAGTCACGATTGCTTGAAGGCTTCACCACCGGCATCGCATCGCCTAGCGCGTTGATGTTCGGGTAACGCTGACCGGTTAACTGCTCAAGCACCTCAAAAGCCACCTGCAGGTTGCTCTCAGCGGCGAGCCGATTAGCACGCGACTGATCATAGCTTGAGCGTGCTTCTTCGACGTCAGTAATGGCAATCAAACCCACTTCAAACTGCTCACTGGCCTGCTCCAGCTGGCGTTCAATAGCACGCTCCTGGGCCTGTCGGGTGGTCAGTACATCATGCGCACGAAGGATATCGAAATAGGCGTTAACAACATCAAAAAGCAGCTGTTGTTCGGTCGCAGCCAACAGGTAGAACTGCTGGTCGATTTCGCGATCAGCCTGATTGAATTGCTGGCGCGCCACTTCATCAAACAGCATTTGAGTGGCTTCCAGGGTCAGCGATACGCTGTTATAGCGATCATCTCCCCCTCCAACACCAGCTCCCCCTCCGGCGCCCGGTGTGGTGCGCGTTGACTGACTTTCAAATTGTTCATGGTGCGCCACATTGCCTGATGCATTCACCTGCGGCAGCAGCGCGCCTCTCGCAACATCCCGACCGGCTTCGACCCCAGAGTACTGAGCACGAGCTGAATTTAGCGTGGCGTTATTGCTCAGCGCTTCACGCGCGACCGTTATCAGGTCTGCCGCCTGAGCAGGCAGCGCAATAGACGCAGTGAAAACGGCTAGTAATAAGGGTCGTAAAGGGGCATTGACTGCCCAGTTTGCCAGTCGCATGGTGGTGCCTCTAGGTGTCAACGATGGGAATGCTATTAGTAAACTATTTATGGAAGATGGCATTATAGTTACATTCATGTATGTATGCTAGACTTGAAGTCTAGCAAATTGTATGAACAAAGAGCTTGTCAAGCCTCATCCGGTTAGCCTGGACCAAAGCATGACGCCAGGATTTTCAGCACTGCTTCTCTGCTATTCTTCACGCTATCGCCCTGCCCCTTTGTTTATATTTTATTGTTTGTACTTTAGTGGGTAATTCTTCTATTACTACTTCTTTTGCTACATCTATTACTGCTACTACCGCCACTTCGCTTTCAGCTTAGTGAGCGCAGGTTTCAAGTAGAGCTACGCGCTGCTCAATACCGGTGCGATAGGTCGCTCCAAAAAGCAGTAAATGGTTAAGCAGCGGGTACAGCTGAAACAGCGCCTCACGCCTCGGCCAATCAGCCGGGGCACTGCTCTCCCAGTAGGCATCAAAAAAGCCGCTGCCCGGCGAACCAAACAGCGTCAGCATGGCAATATCCACATCGGGATAATGACGATAAACGGCAGGGTCGATCAAGGCAGAGCCACGGGTAGTGATCAATACGTTGCCCGACCATAAGTCGCCATGCAAAAGGCTTGCGGGCGCCTCTGGCAGCCACTCTTCAAGCTGATAAGCAATGTGTTCAATGCGGGCGCGTAGTGCATGATCAATCAAACCGTGTTGAAAGCAGGCATCACTAAGCGGGAATAGGCGCCGCTCGCGCTGAAAAACGCGCCCATCCTTATGCAGCGTATTGGATTGTGGCGTTTGCCCACAGGCATTATCCTCATGCCAGCCGTGGGCTTCGCCAATGGCGCTATGCAGCTCACGCAGCCCTTCGCCCAAGAGGGTGTCACTGGTGGGCCCGCTGGGTTGGGTGTTTAACGACTCAAGCAGCAACCACTCTTCATCCAGGCCTAGCACGTCCGGCACAATAAGCGTTTTGCAGGCTCCTCTAAGGGCACGTAGCCCTTCCGCTTCTCCGCGCAAGCGCTCGGCCTTGTCATGCTTGACGACCACCTGCCCCTGGCAGGTTTCAAGTGCATATACCGCCGCACTGTCTCCACCGCCAAGCGGCGTTAATTCACCGGTTGGCCGTATCGCTTGGGCGTCGAGCAACCTTCGCAGGGTAGCATCCATCGCCGTCTCCGCTGGATAGTATTCCCCCAGTGTGCCTGCTAACCCCTGTGTACGTCGATTTTTTGAAAATGTTTAAGCCGCTATACGTTTTGATGGCGCTGCTTTAGTGCTTGTGTATAGCGCGCATAGACCTCTTGATACGCCTCAACGCGTGCAAGGTTCGGCTCAGCAAGCGATTGCGCATCAAGATGAACGAGGCGGTTACATAACGCGTCAAGCGTTACGCCCTGTGCACGTTGATCACACCATGCAGCTTGAATGGCCGCACCTAGCGCAGCGGCATCGGTAATCTCAGGGCATATCACTTCCGTGCCCGTAATATCGGCCACCATCTGCCGCCATACCGGGCTATTAGCCCCGCCGCCGATCAGCCGGATTTGGCTGGCGCCTGCGGTTAAATCGCCCAGTAATTCAAGCCCATAGCGCAGTCCGAAGGTAGCCCCTTCAACCACCGCACGGCACAGGTTTGCCTGGTGGGTATTGATACTGTTCAAGCCCAAAAAATCAGCCGACGCCTCCGGCAGCATGGGTACGCGCTCGCCGTTGAAAAACGGCAGC
The DNA here is from genome assembly GCF_052378165.1 of Halomonas sp. AOP30-A1-24. NCBI lineage: Bacteria > Pseudomonadati > Pseudomonadota > Gammaproteobacteria > Oceanospirillales > Halomonadaceae > Halomonas > Halomonas sp. AOP30-A1-24. Next base: position 17,427 of record NZ_JBQSXL010000030.1, on the reverse strand, counting down.
ACGGTAACGCCCTCAGCACCTACCGGAGCGCTGGCCACCAGGTCGCTAAACGTTGTTAAATCCAAACCAAACAGTTCACGTATCCGCGTGGTAGCCGAAGTCACGTTCATGGTGCAGATAAGCGGCAACCACCCGCCAGCACTTGAGCAGAAATTAGCCACCATGGCGTTATCGCAGTGAATAGGCTCAGGTGAAGAAGCGCAAACGGTGCCCGAGGTGCCCAGGCTAAGGGTTATCAGGCCTGGGGTGATGTTGCCGGTACCAATCGCCCCTAGCATGTTGTCGCCGCCGCCTGAAGAGACCACCACGTTATCGCCAAGCCCCAGCTCGCAGGCAATCAGTGGGCGCACCATCCCTGCCGGTTCATGAGCTTCCAACAAGCGTGGTAGTACGCGTTGCGGGTCAAGCTCAGGGGCTATTTCAGCAAACACCTCCAGTTGCCAGCGCCGCGTGCGGGTATCAAAATAGCCAGTGCCCGAGGCATCGCCCGCTTCGGTCACACGCTCGCCTGTCAGCCAAAAATTCAGGTAATCGTGGGGCAATAACAGACTATCGATGCGCTGGTAGGCGTCCGGCTGATGCTCGCGCAGCCAAGCGATTTTAGAGGCGGTATAGCCGGTCTGTAGCACCAGCCCCAGCTTCTCCAGGCACCCTGCTTCACCGCCCAAGCGGGCGACAAGGTCACTGTTTTGGGCGCTGGTTTCGGTATCGCACCATAGTTTGGCGGGGTAAACCGGCACGCCATCGGCATCCAACGCCACCATGCCATGCTGCTGACCTGACACACCGATACCGCGAACCTGCGAGGCATTGACCCCAGCGCGCTCCAGGGCACTAAAAAAGGCACCTTTTAAAGCGGCCAACCATTCAGAGGGCGCCTGTTCACGGCGGCCATTTTCACCTTCATCCAGCCGATGCGGGCGGCTTGCCTCGCCCAGGATAACGCCGCGCTCCACATCAACCACTACGACCTTGGTACTCTGGGTACCGCAATCCACACCAATATACATCACAGCGTTCCTTTGGATGCCACAAGCGCCTCAAGCGTAGCCCGTGCGCCGCGCTTATGCAGCGAATTAAGCGTTTGGACATAAGCCTCATAAAAGCGCGGATGTTCGACCAGGTCGCCGAACAGCTCACGATTGTCGATAAACGCACTGGGCCGGGTACGGTTTTCAGCGGCGATTGCGGTCAGCGTTTCCTTTAAGCGATCTACAATCTCGATGGGCTCGCCCTGCTCATCAACCCCTTCAGCGTAGCGTGCCCAGCTGGCCACTACCGCTGCGCTGCGCTTGATCTCGCCTCCGTGTGCCAGCTGATGATGGATCACCGGCACCAGCCACTTGGGAATACGGTCTGAACTTTCGGCACACAGCCGCGCTAGCGTATCCTTAATTTCGGGGTTGGCAAACCGTTCAATCAGCGTTAAGCGGTAAGCCTCCAGGTCGACACCGGGCACAGGCGCCAGCGTGGGCGAGCCCTCTTCACGCATATAGCCGAGCAGAAAATCCACAAACAAGGGGTCCTGGCAAACTTCGTGGGCATAGCGATAGCCCGCTAAATAGCCAAAGTAGGTGAGCGCCTGATGGCTGGCATTTAAAAGCCGCAGCTTCATTAACTCGTAGGGCTCGACATCTTCGACCACCTGCACGCCGACCTGCTCAAACGGCGGACGGCCCAGCGGGAAGTGATCTTCCAGTACCCACTGCGTAAACGGCTCGCATACCACCGGCCAAGCGTCTTCTACCCCAAAGCGCTGAGACAGTTCGTTAATATCCGCCTGTGCGGTAACGGGAGTGATGCGGTCGACCATGGCGTTGGGAAACGCAACTTCTGACGCAAGCCACTCGCCCAGTTGGCTATCACGGGCACGGGCATAGGCGGTGAACATACGCTTGGCCACGTCGCCATTGCCCTGAATGTTGTCACACGACATGACGGTAAACGGAGCAATACCGCGCTCACGGCGGCGTACCAGCGCCTCGACAATCAGGCCAAAACTGGTGGAGGGCTTTTCAGGATGCGCAAGATCCTCACGCACCTGGGGATTTTCCAGATTAAATTCGCCCGTCACCGGATGAAAGTTATAGCCTCCTTCCGTCACGGTGAGTGACACAATCCGAATGGCCGGGTCGGCCATCTGCTCAATGACCGCCTCTGCGTCTTCCGGGGCAAACAGGTACTTGACCATGCTGCCGATAACCCGAGGCGCGTACTGCCCGTTAGGATGCTTCACCACCAGAGTGTAAAGGTAATCCTGCGCGGCAAGCGCCTGCTGCATGCGTTTATCACCCTGCATAACGCCAACGCCCACGATACCCCAATCAAGCGCCAGCCCTTGCTGCATCAGCTCATCAAGGTACATGGCCTGATGAGCCCGATGAAAACCGCCCACGCCGACATGCACAATGCCAGGCGTTAGCTTCGCACGCTCATAGCATGGTATGGCAACATCGCCGTTTAAATTGCCCAGATTGTGATTATTAAGTCGGGTCATGGGTACTCTCCAGCCAAAACCTGCTTGGCGCGATGGGTAAGTTTGAAAACGGTTAAAAAGAGGATGAAGCAGCGCATTGGCATTAGTGCCAGTGTTGATCGGGAGGTAAGGAGCAGCGTTTGACGAGTTGCGCGTTGAGCATATCTTTTCGGTGGGTGCGCTCCAGCGCCCCCGCGTGGTCCTGGCCCATTTCCAGCCAGCGCTGGATTAGCCGGTCCACCAATATTTCATCGTCGACATCCAGAAACAGCGTCCAGTCAAACAGCGGGCGTAACTCACGCCATGGGGATCGGTCGAGCAGCAAGTAGTTGCCCTCGACAATCACAATGCGCTGCTCAAGGGTGATGAGCCGCCCTCCCGCCCGTGCTAAATCCAATGGCCGATCAAAGACGGGCACCGCGACCGGATGCTGCGCCTGGCGAATACGCTCAAGGGCGCTGCGCAACCCGTCCACATCGAAGGTATGAGGCGCGCCTTTTATCGGCAGTTGCTGCTTGCCCAGCACGGCATTGTCGAAATGGTAGCCGTCCATCGGCACGAGCCCCGCCTGGCCTGGAAGCAACTGATTAATGGCCTCGCAAAGCAGAGCGCTACGATAGGACTTGCCTGCGCCGGGCGGCCCTGCGAGCGCAACCAGATAGCGCGAAGCGCCTTCGGCTGAACCAATAATTTGGCGGGCCAGGCTATCAAGTTCGGGTGTCATAACCACCTCAGCTCATCCAGTTACCGCCATCCACATTGAGCGTCTGAGCAACAACGTAATCGCTGTCGGCACTGGCCAAAAAGACCGCAGCACCGGTGTGATCCTCCGGCAAGCCCATGCGGCCAAAGGGCACGGCTTCACTGACCAAGCGCTTTTTCTCACCCAAGGGGCGGTTTTCATAGCGGGCAAACAGCGCATCCACCGCTTCCCACATCGGGGTATCGACGACGCCCGGGGCAATACCGTTAACGTTGATCGCGTGCTTGATCAAGTCCAGCCCAGAGGATTGCGTCAGGCTGATCACGGCGGCTTTACTGGCGCAGTAAACGCTCACTAATGCCTCGCCGCGTCGGCCCGCTTGGGAGGCCATATTGATAATTTTGCCTCCCCGCCCCTGCTCCACCATCCATTGAGCAACCGCCTGTAGCGTAAAGAAAAGCCCCTTGGTGTTCACCGCAAACTGCTTATCAAAACTCTCCTCGGTCACTTCAAGCACCGGTGCCAAATCAAAAACTGCGGCGTTATTGACCAAAATATCGATACCGCCAAAATGCGCCACGACCTTTTCCACCATGGCATCAATAGAGGCGCGCTGGCAGACATTAAGCACGACCCCTAATGTCTCCTGCCCACGGGCCTGCTGGCGTAGCACGGCAAGGGCTTCCTCAATGGCCGCGGCATCAATATCTGCCACTACCACCCTGGCTCCCTCTTCCAAATAGCGTTTCGCAATCGCCAAGCCGATGCCCCGTGCGCCCCCGGTAATCACCGCCACTTTATCGGTCAGTTTCATTATCGCCCCGTCTTATTTGAGTGTTGTTGAGTGCTAACAGCCGCCTGCTTAGCTAGCAACGCGTACTTGCCACTCATTCACCAGCGCGTTCAGCCCCTGCATGTGCTCCAAAATACGCCAGGCGCCTGCGTGTAAAAGCCGTGCTGGCTGTTCGGCATCCACGTGGCTGGCACCGACAAAACCAATGACACACATACCGGCCGCGTGAGCGGCGGTGACACCCGCCACGCTGTCTTCGATGACCAGGCAATTACCGGGGAGATAGCCCAGCTGCGTGGCGGCCAGCAGATAAAGCGCGGGGTCTGGCTTGGGGTTGGCTACCTGGTCCGCCGTAAAAATAGGCGTGTCCTTGCCAAAGGCATCGGCCAGCTGAGTGCACGCAAGTGACGCTACAACCCGCTGACGGCGGCTGTTGGATACCACCGCCTTGGCCAAGGGAATTGCCAGCACGGCATCGTGCGCGCCCGCGACAGGGGTAAGCTCACGCGCCAGGCGCGCCTCAATAGTCGAGTCCACCTGCTCAGTGGCGTTATCAGGTAGCGTATACACGCTGTGCTGCTCCAGATGCTTAAGAATATCGCCGGTGGTCATTCCCAACGCCTGGCCAAGCCGCTCGGCAATGTTCAAATCGGGTAGCCACCTACCGAGATACTCCTCCAGCACACCTTCCGCCAGTGCTTCGCTATCGACCAACACGCCATCGCAATCAAATATAACCGCCTTCATGCCAGCGCCTCAGCGTCACCTGATGTGCGGTTATCGTGTCGCGTAAGCCCGGCCAGCGGATGCTGAGCAAGACTGGGCAACGCGCGGCCATCGGCCGCAAACAAGTGTGCCCGCTCAGGGGCGAAGCCAAAGCGTATGGTCTCGTGAACGCGATAGGCCACATCCCCATCCGTCATCAGCGTGACCAACAGATCACCCATACGGACATACAGCGAGGTTTGCCCACCCAAGCGCTCAAGCACTTCAATTTGGCCACTGAGTGCACCCGCCTCATCAAGCACCAAGTGCTCGGGACGAATGCCCAATTCAAGGGCTGGCTGGCTTTCGATAGGTGTGTTTTCAGAAGACGCGTTTTCAAGCGCTTGGGCGTTGACGGGCACCGTGCACTCGCCACCACCTGGCAAGCGAACCTGAACACCTTCCGGCGAGGTGCTGATTAATTCAACATCAAAGAAATTCATTTTTGGCGAGCCAATAAACCCGGCCACAAAGCGGTTGGCCGGGTGATGGTAGAGCGCCATGGGTGAACCGACCTGTTCGACCACGCCGTCATGCAAGACGACAATTTTGTCGGCCATGGTCATGGCTTCAATCTGGTCGTGGGTCACGTAAATCATGGTGGCGTTGAGTTTTTCGTGCAGGCGGGCAAGCTCAATACGCATCTGTACGCGCAGCGCGGCATCCAGGTTGGAAAGCGGCTCATCAAACAGGAAAATACTCGGGTTACGCACGATGGCTCGACCAATCGCCACGCGCTGACGCTGCCCCCCGGAAAGCGCCTTGGGCTTGCGGTCAAGCAGCGGCTCAAGCTGAAGTATTTTAGCGGTTTCCAGCACCTTGGCGCGGCGCTCCTCTTTGGGCACACCGGCCAAGCGCATGCTAAAGCCCATATTGCCCTCTACCGTCATGTGCGGGTACAGGGCATAGCTTTGAAACACCATCGCCAAGCCACGGTCGGCAGGCCCCACATCGTTCATTCGCTGGCCATCAATCACGATATCGCCATCAGTGGCGCTCTCAAGCCCCGCGATAATGCGCATCAGCGTTGATTTTCCGCAGCCGGAAGGCCCCACAAACACCACAAACTCGCGGTCGTTGACTTCAAGGTTGATCCCTTTGATGACCGCGGTGTCGCCAAAGCGCTTGGTAATATTGTTAAGTTGTAAGGTTGCCATGCAAAACTCCTTTACTTGACGGCGCCAAAGGTCAGGCCACGCACCATTTGTTTTTGGGTCATCCAGCCAAGAATGAGGATAGGGGCGATGGCCATGGTAGAAGCCGCCGAGAGCTTGGCCCAGAACAGCCCTTCAGGACTTGAGAACGAGGCGATATAAGCGGTTAACGGTGCCGCCTTGGAAGAGGTGAGATTGAGACTCCAGAACGCTTCGTTCCAGCTCAAGATAACCGAGAGCAAACCGGTAGAGGCAATGCCTGGCAGAGTGAGCGGCAAGAGCAGGAAGAACACTTCTTGCAGCGTCGAGGCACCGTCCATTCGCCCAGCTTCAAGGATGTCCTTGGGCATGTCCTTAAAGAAGGTGTAAAGCATCCACACCACAATCGGCAGGTTCATTAGCGTGTAAATAATGATCAGCCCAGTGCGGGTGTCCAGCAGTCCGACATCGCGGAAAATAAGATAGATCGGTACCAACACGCCAACAGGCGGCAGCATCTTGGTAGAGAGCATCCAGAGCAACGTGCCCTTGGTGCGTTTAGTGGGCAGAAAGGCCATGGCATAGGCAGAAGGAATAGCAATTAACAGCGCCAGAAACGTCGAGCCAAAGGCGACGGCAACACTGTTGAGCGCAAAGCGTGCGTAGCCTGAGCGCGCCTGCACGGCTTCGTAGCTTTCAAGCGTGGGCGTAAAGATAAAGCTTGGGTCGGCAATTGCAGCCGCTTCGGTTTTAAACCCGGTGAGTATCATCCATAAAATCGGGAAGAAAATCACCAGCGCTACCGACCAGCCCACCAGCGTAATCACGAGCGTTTTCATGCCGGCTGACCCGCGGGCAGTGCCCGCCCCCGACACATTTTGCGCTGGCGTAGTGGAACGTAATAATGACATTTATATTCTCCAAGTGCCCAAAGCGCTAATCTTCAAGGTTTTTCGCAACCATCCGCACCAGGAAAATCGCCACGATGTTGGCAAGAATAATCGCGATTACCCCGCCTGCAGAGGCAACACCCACATCAAAATCAAGCAGCGCCCGCATGTAGATCAGATAAGCCAAATTGGTGGTCGCAAGCCCAGGCCCGCCCGAGGTGGTCACAAAAATTTCAGCAAAAATAGTCAGCAGGAAGATCATCTCAATCATGATCACCACGCTGATGGCTCGCTTAAGATGAGGAAGCGTTATAAAGAAGAAGATCGCGATAGGCCCAGCACCATCCATTCGTGCGGCTTCCACCTGGTCTTCATCCAGGGACTGCATGGCGGTGAGCAGAATCAACAGCGCAAAGGGTAGCCACTGCCACGCCACAATAATCACGATGGAGGTTAACGGGAGCGTTGAAAACCAATCCACGGCAGGCAAACCAAGTGAGTTTGCCAACCATGCCAACACTCCGTTGGAGGGGTGCATCATCATGTTCTTCCACACCAGCGCACTCACGGTGGGCATCACAAAAAAGGGTGAAATTGCCAGCACTCGGGCAATACCGCGCCCGGCAAAGTCTTGTTGAAAAAGAACGGCCAGCAGCGTGCCGCCCACTACGGTAATCGCCAATACCCAGCCTACCAGCAGCAAGGTATTGCCCATTGCCTTCCAAAGTGCGGGGTCGGTTAGCAAATACTCGTAGTTTTCAACCCCGGCAAAGCCACTCATGCCCGGCATCAGCAGGTTGTAGTACTGGAAGGAGAACCATATCGTCATGCCTAACGGTATGATCATCCATAACAACAGCAGCGTCACAGCGGGAGCTTGAAGCGATAACGTTCTTAGCCCGCCAACCGTACGGCCAGAAGCACGTGTTTTAGTCATGGGAATACCTGCGCGAAAAAACCAACGAGAAACCGTTACAACACGCCTACCCGCGTAACGGGTAGGCGCTTTTACTTATTAGTCGTTGTAACCCGCTCGCTGCATAGTGCGCTCAGTGGCGCGCTGAGCGCTGTTTAGCGCTTGCTCTACCGTGGTGTCACCGGTTAACGCAGCGGCAATGCTCTGCCCTACCTGGGTGCCAATCGCTTGGAACTCGGGAATATTGACAATTTGCACGCCGGTATACGGGTTCGGCTCTAGCGTGGAGTCGGTCGGGTCGGCATTTTGAATCGCGTTCAGCACAAAATCAGCGAAAGGCGCCGCCTCCGTGTACTGCTCATTAGCGTAGGTGGATGCGCGAGTGCCCGGCGGTACGTTGGTCCACCCTTGGGTTTCGCCCACCAGCTCAATGTACTCTTGTGATGTCGCCCAGGTGATAAACTGCTTAGCAGCATCCTTATGCTCGGAGGAGGCAGGAATTGCCAGTGCCCAGGTCCATAACCAGTGCGAGCCTTTTGGCGTTTCAGCCACGGGCGCCGGGGCAAAACCGAGGTTGTCGGCGACGCTCGACTCGTCACCATCATAAAGCGTGCCCGCGGCGGAGGTAGCGTCGACCCACATCGCACAGTTACCGCGTGAGAACAGCGCCAGGTTTTCATTAAAGCCGTTGGAGCTGGCGCCAGGAGGACCGTAGTTACCCAGCAGGTCCACATAGAACTCAATGGCATTCATCCAGGGCTCAGAATTGATTTCGGGGTTCCACTCTTCATCAAACCAGCGGCCACCGTAGGTATTGACCAGCGTAGTGACGAAGGCCATGTTTTCACCCCAACCGGGTTTGCCACGTAGGCAGATACCCGCCACTCCTTCCTGCGCACCGTGGAGCTGCTCGGCCCAATCGCGTACCTCGCTCCAGGTCGGCTGTTCGGGCATTTCAATCCCGGCCTCCTCGAAGAGGTCTTTGCGGTAGTACATCATCGAGCTTTCCGCATAAAACGGCAGCGCGTAGGGCGTGCCGTCAAGGCTTAGCCCGTCGCGTACGGAGGTCAACAAGTCGTCTACGGCGTACTCATCAGGCAGGTCATTCAAGGGTTCAAGCCACTCGCGCTCCGCCCAGATCGGTGCTTCATAAGCGCCAATCGTCATAACATCAAACTGGCCGCCGCCCGTGGCAATATCGGTGGTCATGCGCTGACGAAGAACGTTCTCCTCCAGCACGACCCAGTCCAGGGTGATATCGGGATGCGCCTCTTCAAACGCATCGGTCAAGCTCTGCATGATCACCATGTCGTTATTATTAACGGTGGCGACCGTGATTTCAGTTTGTGCCTGAGCATGGCCTGCCACGGCAATGGCCGCTGCTAAGGTGGTGACGGGCAAGTGACGCGCGAGTCGCATATAACTCTCCTTTGGCTAATGTTGGCATTATTATCGCCTGATCATTTTGATCATGTTTCGAACAAATGATCGTACGTAGAGGAAAAAAAATCAAAGCCCTGCGGCTTAGACTTTATGATTACGCCTCTTTTTAACGCATTACGCTTGGCGGGAAGGTAGCCGCTCAACAATGCGCCGTGCCGCCACTTCGTCGGTGATTAAGCCTTTTAACCAGCCGCCTTGTAGTGCCGCATGAATGCCTAACGCTTTATCGTAGCCACCGGCAATCGCGACCATAAGATGCTTGCCAAAATGCTCAAGCGGCAAGCTTGTCACACGCCGAGTAATGGAGCAGTCAATGACTTCGCCTTGGCTATTTAACGGCCAGCCGAGCAGCTCCCCCACGGCCTCCAAACCCAACAATTCATCAAGCTCGCGCTCACTGATAAAGTGGTCCTGGAACAACGTCGCCTGGCGGTCGATTCGCCCTACCCCAATAAACGCGGCTTCCGACGTCCGAGCCACATTGGCGATAGCCTGAAACAGGCGCTGGGAAAGCATTGCGTTTTTCTCGTCAATCGATTCGGCCACCACCGGCGCGGGGAGTAGAAATCGTTCGCCACCGGTTTTATCCGCCAAGAGCATCACCGCGTCGTAGCGGTTGGCCGAGCCATCCCGGGCGACATTCCCCACCAGCGACACAAACCGGTGCTGGGGCCGCTCCGTTCGATCAAGCGCTTCTACCGCCGCCCGCACAGAGCGTCCACTACCCAGTGATAACGTCAACGGCTCGCTACGCTCAACCAACTTGCCGATGCGCTCTGCCCCGGCAACGCCCAGGTAGTACGTGGCGCTTTCCGCAGATGCCGTCTCAGCGGGCACTACATCGCAAAAGGTCAGCCCAAAATGTTCACGTAGCGTGTGGCCCAGCGTCATGCAGCTCGAAATAGGATGGTCAATATGCACCTTCACCAACCCTTCCTGGCGCGCAAACGCCAACAGACGCTGTACGCCTGGTCGGGAAACCCCCAACTGGCTTGCGATTTCATCCTGCGTTAGGCCGCCCACATACGACATCCAGGCGGCTCTGGCCGCTTGGTCCAACTTCACCTCAAATTTATCCATCGGTTGGCGTCCTGCCTTTCATTGATAACGTGACAATAACCATATTCACAAAAGCGTCATCATACAAAGCTAATCATGCGACCAGAAGCCGTCTGTTCGCTACTATTGTTCACTACTGTTGTTCACTACTATGTCACCAGGCTGTGTTTTAAGTGCCATTTTTTTAAAGTCACGTTTTAACAGGAGTATGGCATGTATAAGCTTGCGTTTTTTGTGCCCATTGACGATGCCGAAAGCGTTAAAGAAGCCGTTTTCGAGACAGGCGCCGGGCGAATCGGCAACTATGAAGCCTGTTGCTTTCAAACCCGTGGCACCGGTCAGTTTCGCCCGCTTTCGGGTGCTGACCCGCATATCGGCGCAGTCGGAACACTCGAGCACGTCGAAGAGGTTAAGGTGGAGCTCGTTTGCCAAGACACCTGCATCCACGCGGCTATCGCCGCGCTTAAGCTTGCCCACCCTTATGAAGAAGTCGCTTATGATGTTTGGCAGCTTGCCGAGCTTTAGGGTTTGCTCGCTTAAGCACTACCGAAGTAACGTTCACGATCCTCAGATGTGATCGTGCCCGTATGTAGCGGAAAGTGATGGTCCAGCCGGTCCCGGTAGAAATGATGCAACGTCCGCTCAATGGTCGGAAAGGCTATCTCATCCCAGGGGATTTCATGCTCATCAAACAAGGCGACCTCAAGGCTTTCAACACCGGCGCTAAAGCCACCGACAAGCTCTGCGCGAAAAATCATATACACCTGATTAATATGCGGTAAATCAATCAGGGTATAAAGGTCGCCCAGGAGCACCTCGGCATGCGCTTCCTCACGGGTTTCGCGGGCGGCAGCCTGTTGCGTCGTTTCCGCGTTTTCCATATACCCGGCAGGCAGCGTCCAGTAGCCTTTACGAGGTGAAATGGCACGTTTACATAACAAGACTTTGGAGCCACTGACGGGTAGCGTTCCAGCGACAATGCGCGGATTCTGGTAGTGAATAGTACCGCAGGCATCGCATAGGTAGCGCGGCCGATCATCACCTTCGGGGACCGCGAAACGTACGTTATCGCCGCACTGGCTGCAAAAATTCATGGCATATTCCTACGGCTAAATGGCACACGTTATCGATGCTTGACGCACATAACCACTGCTGGGTAAAAAGGGACAAAGTGACGGGATACCCCATGTTAGAGAATCTACGCAAACGGCTGCAACAGCTCAACCCACAAAGGCTAGATCAATGTCAGATGCGCGAAGCCGCTGTGCTGATTCCTGTGGTTGATCGCGCATCGCCTACCTTGCTGTTTACACGCAGGGCAAGCCACTTAACTACCCATAGCGGTCAGGTTGCGTTTCCCGGCGGCAAGCGCGAGCCGGAAGATACAGATCTTTACGCCACGGCGCTGCGCGAAGCTCAGGAAGAGATCGCTCTTGATCCAGCAGTGGTCGAGCCGCTAGGCCGACTTTCAGATGTGATTTCGCTGCATGGCCTCCGGGTAACACCGTGGGTGGGCATTATTCCACCGGACCTGCCTTTGGTCGCAGACCTCGGTGAATTAGACGCCATCTTTGAAGTCCCTCTTAGCCACTTTTTAGAGGACCAGCGTACCCATACGGATGTCATTCCTGTCGATGGCGTACCTCACTACGTACCTAGTTACCACGTGGATGGCCATGTGATCTGGGGGCTTTCAGCGATGATGCTGGTCGAGTTGTTAGCCGAAGGATTTGGCATGCCCATCGACTTATATCAACAACCCCCGGGTATACTACGGCACTATCCTGAGCGTACTAGCCCTGAACGTACCAGCCAACTGTCCGCTGACCACCATCCGGCGATGCCCAAGAGTATACGCAAATGATGCTTTCAAACTTCACCACGTCGCCCGTGCTAACGCCCGCTGCACAAGTAGCGATTGTTGATGCGCTGGTGGAGCAAGGCTGGTATGTGGGGCGCGCGGCGATCAATCTTGATCTTTGCCACGCCTTACACCGTGAGCTTTCGCACATGGCCGAGCATGATGCGCTTGAAGAAGCCGGGATTGGCCGAGGTCAGCAGCATCATTTGCGCAAGGATATTCGCGGCGATGCTATTCACTGGCTGGATCGTCAAAGTGAAGCCCAACGCCACTATCTTGATGCAATGAGCGAGCTACAGCAGTCGCTTAACCAAGCGCTGTTTTTAGGCCTTTTTGAGTATGAAGCGCATTTTGCCCATTATCCGGCGGGCGCTTTTTACCAGCGCCATTTGGACAGCTTTCGCGGCCGCGCCAACCGAGTAATTTCTACCGTCGGCTATTTAAATCCTCAATGGCCAAGTGATGGCGGCGGCGAAATGGTGATCTATCACCCTGATGATGCCAGTCAGGAAGTTGCCCGTGTTGTACCGGAAGCCGGAACGTTTGCCTGCTTTTTGTCAGAAACCGTTCCTCACGAGGTGCTTCCCACCCACCAACCTCGCTCCAGCATTGCTGGCTGGTTTAGGCGTAATGCTTCGCTAGGCGGCGTACTGGACCCTGCCCGCTAGGCTTTACGAAAACTGCTACTTAACCCCTATCAAAGCGGCATACATACCCCAGAGAAGTCTTCTCGAAAGAGGCAGGCTTCCATGCCCCCTGACACAACTTCCGTTAACTAGCACAACGAACCTGCCATTGATTGTAAAGCCTTGCCAACAGTCTTTAAAAATCCGATATTTAAAAAATATGTTAACAATACTATTGAAAAACAGAGCACAGCGACTACATTGATATTGTGTCAAACACGGAGCTTCACACAACCGTAACAAGGCTTTTTAATTGCAAACAAGGCTTAAAGCATACTTTGCAACTGATCATCAAGCCTTTGACACCTAATGTATATTCTGCATTTTAAGGAAAGGCAGCGATTCAAGTATCACTGCCTGGTTCATAAACTGGATCGTTCTGAATCGTTAGTTCTAACTATTTGATTTAGACATCAACGTAAGATACTGAGCCTTATCAAGGAGCAAGAGAAATGAAGATGATCAAATCAGCCGTCATTGGTACACTAATGGTTCCTGCTTTCATGCTAGCAGCAGGTAACGTAAGCGCCGAAGAAACAACATCAACGACCGTTGAAGTTGAAGCAACCTACCTGACAAGTGTGCCAGAAAACGTTTTCTACTCAGACTCCCTTAAGGGCCATCATGTTAAAAGCACCGTCGAAGATGACGAGAACATCGGTACTATACACGACCTGATTATTGATGAGAGTGGTCAAGTGACCGCTGTGATCATCGGTGTTGGCGGCTTCCTTGGCATGGGTGAAAAAGATGTCGCCATCGAGTGGGATTCACTCGAACTGATCTGGGATGCGGAAGGTAACGAGTATGATGTCCGCGTTAACGCTTCAAAAGAAGCGCTTGAAGAAGCCGCTGAATTTGAGCGTGACGAAGCAGAAGCGTAAAGCAGCCTTCGTATACTAGCTCTAAGTACACTAGCTCTAAAAGCCTTAGCTTCTGCTAAGGCTTTTTTATATACAAATTAAAGCATAGCGTGCATTTAACACCCGCACTTCCTACAATATAAAAAAACGCTTCCCCTTTACACATATACGCCAAGCGCTGGACTCAAACCAACAGTATCAAGCTTTCTTTATTTTTCAAACACCTTAAAAAGCGCACTCTCTTTACCTATTCGCTATAGCAACCTACACGCTAAACGGCATGCACTAAATCTTTAGTGGCTTATAACTACTGCACTTTAACATTCATTATAAAATATTGGCCATTAAAAAAGCGCTACGTGTTTTAAACGTAGCGCCTATCACTAAAGCACTAGCCTTTTAACTGGGCCGTCATGCTTATCTCTGCATTGAGCACTTTTGATACGGGACAATTTTCTTTGGCTTTTTGGGCGGCCTCTTTGAAGCTCTCTTCATCGGCACCACTTACTTCAGCGGTGACATCCAGATGAATGTTGGAAATGCTAAAGCCTGCTGAATCCTGCTTCAGCGTAACGCTGGCAGTGGTATCAATAGCATCAGCGGTATAACCGGCCTCGCCTAAAATATTGGAAAGCGCCATTGAAAAGCAGCTGGCATGCGCAGCGCCAATCAGCTCTTCCGGATTGGTGCCCTTTTCGTCTTCAAAACGCTGTTTGAAGGAGTAATTAGCACTGAGAACGCCACTTTCGGTTGAAACGGTGCCTTTTCCATCCTTCAGTCCACCTTCCCAACGTGCGCTAGCTTTACGATCCATGAAAAACTCCTTATCAGTGATAGCGAAAGACCTGATTGATCAGTGGATACTGATATGGTCAAAAAAGGTTGAATGGCCACTCGTATAGAGCAACTGACCACCCCGTTCAGCGTAGCTGATTTTTAGCACAGTGCCGAACTCAGATGATGAGCGCTTCCCAGGCCGCACCAGGCTGTGTACGAAAGCTGCCTGCGCTCGACCATACGGCGTTAAAAATCAGCTCGTGCGCGAGTCCGATCAAACTACTCACCCGACTGCTGCGTCTCAAGCGCCACGCGCCTCAGCCACCAGCGTATCCCCCACGCGAATAATGCTTCCTGCACCAGCATGCAGTGTCGCATTCTGCCCAAAATAAGCGCCTTTTAATTCAGGCTGAGTATTCAGGCCTATTAACGTTTTAAGCGGCTCGGCAGGCTCAGGTATCTGGGCCGTTTGCTGGTCTACCGTGGTAATTTTGCAACGTTTACACGGCTTACGCAGAATAAGTTCAAATGCGCCATTACTAGCCTGTAGCGCTTGCCAACCATCTTCAGCCCATGGCTTGTCGGTTTCGACCACAATACTGGGCCGAAAACGGTTCATGGGAATAGCCTGGCAACCACTCTCCTCAAGGGCACGGTTGAGCGCGTTGAGTGAGCCGGTTGAAGCAATCAAAAAAGGGTAGCCATCCGCAAAAAGCGTGTCGGCGTCATCCCCGTTTAAAAACGCCGTTTCTACCGGACGTTTAAACTGCGTGGCGAAGCGGACCAGGCTTAGGCCACTGCCCTGTTCACCTAAAGCAGCTTCCAGCCAGCTTGAAACGTCGCTGCTTTCAGGCCACGCCTTACAGTGATCATTCCAGACCTGAACGATACGCAGGTTGCCATTCGGTTCTGCAAGCGGTATCGAAAGTGGCTCAACATGGGGGTGTGAAAGTACCAAGGCATCGGTGGTTAAGGCCACTTCTACCGTGGCTAGCGCAGGCCGCTGGCGTTGGGTCACAAAGCGCTGCTGCGTATCAACCAGCATCCAGCGGCGGTCCCACGCAAGGCCAGTGGGCAGCAGTTCACTGTGGGTAAGACTGATACCCTTTAAGGATTTGACCGGATAAATATTGAGCTCGGAGATATGCACGGTAGCCTCGATACAAACGAAAATGGTTACTTTAACCAGCCAGCGCGCTTATCACCAGTGCGGCTTCTCTCGGTAATAGTCCGATCAAAACCGGCTATAGCGTGGCGCCTGTTTCGATGCGATAGCCCAAGTCGACCGTATGATCAGCCACCGCTTCGCCCTGAATCCTGGCCAGCAGTGCTTGCGCGGCAGCCTCCCCAATGGCTTGGCGTGGAGTGATGACACTCGCAAGCTTTGGCGTCATTGCCTGCCCCACGTCGTGGCCGTGGAAACCCGCAATCGCCATCTGCCCAGGCACGTTAATACCGCGGCGCTGACACTCAAAATACGCCCCCACGGCCACGTCATCGTTAGTGCAGAATACGCCATCCGTATGAGGGTAGTCGTTTAAAATTTGCTCTAGAAGCGCTGCGCCTACGCTGTAAGAGGAGCGTTGACTGCTATGCAGCGTTACCGGCGTAAGGCCGTGCTGTTCCATCGCCTGGCGGTAGCCCTGCTCACGTTGCAGCGTGCGCTCATCCAGCCGCACAGCCAGATAAATAATCTGCTGCCGACCATAGCGAATCATTTCACTCACCATATCAAACGCTGCGGCAACGTTGTCGTAGCCTACCGCCTGCTGTAACGGCTTATGATGGGTGTCCATGATTTCCACCACAGGAATACCGGCGGTTTCCAGCATTCGCAGCGTGCGGGGAGTGTGATGATGGTCCGAAAGAATCACCCCATCCACGTTGTAAGACAGCACCGATGCCAAGCTTCGCTCTTCAACGGCCGGGCTATACCCATAGTGAGACAGCATAAGATGATAACCGGCAGGCTCGGTACGTTTCTCAATCCCCACGATGACATCAGCAAAGACCTGGTTCGTCAGCGAAGGAACCAGCACTCCAATAGAGTGGCTGGTAGCACGCGAAAGTAGATCCGGCGCTCGGTTGGGAATATAGCCGACCTGCTCGGCCACGCTAAGAATACGCTCGCGCAAGCCTTCTGAAACAGTTTCCGGGTCTCTTAGGCAACGACTCACCGTCATTTTGGTTGCCCCGACCTGGTCAGCAATAGTTTGTAGCGTTGGGCGTTTTTTCTTCAAACGGGATACTGCCTCTGTAACAACGATTAGCTGGATGGCGAAGGTAGCCGCGCATCGAGTGTGCCAGTAAATCGGCTCACAATCTCCTCTGGAGAGAGCGCAATGGACAGGCTAACGGCCTCATCATCACCCGGCGGTTGTAAATCAGCAAGCTGGCTGGCCAGCATGTTATCTCCTTTAAAGAAGTGCCCTTCTCTGGTGGCCAGGCGCTCGCGTAATAGCT
Organism: Halomonas sp. AOP30-A1-24; assembly: GCF_052378165.1. Taxonomy (NCBI): domain Bacteria; kingdom Pseudomonadati; phylum Pseudomonadota; class Gammaproteobacteria; order Oceanospirillales; family Halomonadaceae; genus Halomonas; species Halomonas sp. AOP30-A1-24. The sequence continues at coordinate 599 of NZ_JBQSXL010000030.1, read as the reverse complement.
CAGCGCTCCCCTCCAGGTACAGAATTTGCAGTGCTGAATCGCCCTTGCGCAAACAATCCCGATAACGCCGCTTTAAGCCCGAACACGCAATCACAGCGGTTTCATTTCGAGCCTGGTAGTGGGCAAACAGTGACGACAGCTTCTCAAGCCACTCCTGACGATCATCATCATTAAGCGGCGTCCCGCCCGCCATTTTGGCTACGTTAGCAGGCGGGTGATAATCGTCACCGTCAATAAACGTGGCATTCATGGCGGCTGCTAGCTGCTGGCCAATGTGGGATTTGCCGCAGCCGGAGGCACCCATCACCAAAATACGATAAGAAGTAGGGCTCATTAGATAATTTCTCCGAAAAGGCCTGATGTGCGAGGGCACAAAACCACCGTTGTCAGGGTGCCTGGCAGGTAGCGGATTGACTGGATATCTACAGCTTGAACACCAACTGTTACCGGTAACAAGCGCTTGAAGATTAAAAGACCCAACACAGACGTGTCAAAGCAAAACCGCCCTTCTACAACCAACGTCTAGCGCTAGCAAGCGAACGTATGGCACGCTACATTAACCCATTGCATCAAGTAGGGAGCCGACATGCCCGCGTTAG